>JARRQQ010000085.1:0-9925 GCA_037381725.1 Sedimentisphaerales bacterium | reverse complement strand
ATCACACATCGAAACGGGTCCGCTCGAAGCGGACACGTCCACGTCATGTGCAGATGCGGTGACGGCCCGTGCTTATGCGCCGTGCGGTCAGCAGATCGCAAGAAAGCGTTAGGGCACGTCACGGCATCACGCAACCTCTCTGCGCTGAGGAAAGACGCTTGGGGCGGTGCTGGCGCCGCTCGGATTGTCGTGCTCGGCACGTTAGTTAAAGAGAGAAAGAAAGAAAGTAGCAAAGAAAGAAAGAGAGAAACCTCGAGTTCGAATTCGAGTTCGTATTCGTAATCGTAGAAGCGCTACTGCGCAGAGAGGCCGGGCCAAGCGATGAGTACGGACCGAACCCATTTCGACTTCGCATTCGAGGGGCTGCGCCTGGGGATTTTGATTTCGAGTTCGATGCCGATTTCGCTTTCGATCACGAGACGCACGACGACGGACCGGAATCCCGTTTTCCCCGTGCGTTTGGCGGCTGACGACCGCCAGGAGGCCGGGAGGTGCGGACGAGCCTTGGCTTTGTTCGAGAGTGGGGGTATAATCTCTCAGGTCTGCGTTCCTTGACCTGGCATTGGTCATGGCGTGGAGGTGAAGCTTGACAACACGAGCACAGGAGCGCACTTTGAGCCGTACGGAGTCAGATTCTGGTCGCTCGAACGGCGAGGATGACCAACGAATAGTTGTAGGAGAGGCAAAGTGACCAACAAGGCAACAATTCGGCCGGAGTTCAAGCGTCAAAACACGGCATTCCTATCCACCATTTTGTTCATAGCCGTCCTACTTCTCTGCAATACCGCCTCCGCGGCGCCGCCTGCTGACGACGACGCAGCGGTCCGGCTCCTGTCCGAGCAGGTGCGCAGCAAGGGCTGGATTGTGTTCTGCGCCCGCTCCGACAAAGGGGATTGGGACCTGTTTCTGTGCCGTCCGGACGGGAGGGCTTTGCGCAACATCACGAAGACTCCAAAGTACAGCGAGGCGGCGCCTCAATTCTCGCGCGACGGGCGCAGGCTGCTGTTCCGGCGTCTGCCCCGCGATGAGAAAATCGACGGCAACCGCTACGGCACCCAGGGCGCCCTGGTCATGGCTAACAGCGACGGGACGGACGCACAAATCTACGGCGAGGACGGCGAGTATCCCTGGGCAAGCTGGAATCCGGACGGTAAGCAGATCGTCTGCCTGTCCATAAAAGGTATCTCCTTTGTCGATATCGCCAGCCGGCAAGTCGTCCGGCATTTGGACCGGCAAGGCTTCTTCCAGCAATTGACGTGGTCGCGCGACGGCAAGTGGCTGTGCGGCGTAGCGAATTCGTTCGGCACGGGCTGGTCCGTCGCGAGAATGAACGCTCTCACGGGCGAGACGAACGCAGTCAGCACGGTGAACTGTTGCACGCCCGACTGGTTCCCGGATAGCACGCGGCTGATCTTCTCCAACCGTCCCGTCGGCCAGGAGGCCAACAAGGGATACGGCTGGACCCAGTTGTGGATGGCGGACGCCGAAGGGACGCACCGCGAGCTGGTCTACGCCGAGGACGGCCGGCACGCTTATGGCGGCCAGGTCTCGCCCGACGGTAAGTACGTCATCTTCACGGGCAATATGCAGGAGAACGGCGATACCGGCAACGTCGGCTCACCCATGACTTTGATGCGCCTGGCGGATAGGCCCATCGTCGGCGGACAGGACGGCGAGGCTCGCGCGATGTACCCCGATGCGAAGAGGGGACCTCTGCTTAAGCTGCCCCTCGGCTGGGAGCCTTGCTGGACGTACAACGAGATCGCACCCGCGGCCAAGTGAATTCCGATACGAATCACGAATGAAAGGCGTTGAATGATGCGCAAAGGGATGTTGATAAGCCTTCTATCTGCAACGGTCGCTCTGAGCAGCCTGATTTGTCTATCCTGTCGAAAAGCGTCCAACCCGGCGGCCGCCGGCGGAGAAGACCCGAACGTCACGTCCATGGGAAGCGTCGAGGTGACTGCTCGCCTGACGGAGGTGCCTGAAGGCGCGATCTTCAAGCGAGAGCTGTACAACTATGCGACCGTCCTGAAATACGACGTTCTCAAGGTGCATCGAGGAGAGGTGGCGACAGAAACGATCTACGTCGGGCACTACAATCCTTTCAAGCCCCGCAGCGAGGCGGTAGATAAGCAAGTCCCGGACATAGGCGGGAACCTCATGAGCTTCAGAGCGGGCCAGGTCCATCGAATGGCGCTGGAGGTGCCAATCGACGACTATTACATGGGGGGAATCATCAACAAGTATTTCGGAAAATTCGACGGGCCGATCTATTGGGCGGTCTGGACCAACGAAGTCTCGAAATAGCACTGAATGAGCTTCACGTCGCACATATTCGTCTTCTATTTTCTGCCGCTCGTTTTGTTGGGCTATGCCCTGATACCACGCAAACTCTGGTTCCTCCGCAAGGTCTTTCTCCTCGTAGCCAGCTATGTGTTTTACGGCTGGCTGAATCCGTGGTTCATGGCGATGCTGTTCGGGACGACCTGCGTCACTCACATTCTTTCGCAACGAATGGCGCGGTCTGTGAGCAAGAACGTTCGTCGCGCACTCTTCGCGCTCGCGGTGACAATCAGCCTGGGTCTGCTTGCGTTTTTCAAATACGCCGTCTTCGTTCAGACGAATCTCAACGACGTTCTCACATTCGCCGGCTACCAGACGTTGCCCGTGCTGCGCGTGATTTTGCCAATAGGAATCTCATTCTATACCTTCAAGGTTCTCAGCTACGTGATCGACGTCTACCGCGGCCACCCGCCGGCCCGTTCCTTCTTGGACTTTGCATGTTACGTCGCCTTCTTCCCGCAATTGCTTTCCGGGCCTATTCAGCGCTACGGGACAATCGACACCAAATCAGAGGCGACGCCCACGTTTGCCGATCAGCTTACCGGCCCGGCGAGCAGTCTATCCAAATTCTCCTACGGGGCCGCCCTCTTCATCCTCGGTTTTGCCAAGAAGGTGCTTCTGGCCGATACCGTGGGACAAGTGGCCGACGCGGTATTTGCCGCCGAGGCGCCGGGAGCATTCGACGCATGGTTCGGCGCGGCGGCGTATGCGTTCCAGTTGTATTTCGACTTTTCCGCCTATTCGGAAATGGCTATCGGCGTCGGAGCCATGCTTGGGTTCGAATGTCCCCGAAACTTCAACGCGCCCTACCGGTCGGACAGCATAACGGACTTCTGGAGGCGATGGCATATCACGCTGTCGAGCTGGTTTCGGGACTACCTATACATCCCCTTAGGGGGCAACCGAAAGGGCGTCAGTAGATCGTACTTCAATCTTGTGGTGGTGTTTCTCTTGTGCGGCTTCTGGCACGGGGCGAACTGGACGTTCATCGTTTGGGGTGCCTATCACGGTATCTTTCTCGTGCTCGAACGCTTGCTCGGCAAGAGGACAGTCTATTCCGCCTTGCCCCGGCCCGCGCAAATAGGCGCTACGTTTGTGATCGTCGCGGTCGGCTGGGTTCTATTTCGCTCGCCGGACATGGGCCATGCGTGGAGACTTTTTGGGAGTATGTTCACGTTCTCACGGCCGGAGGGTGGCTCCACGCTGCTGGGTGCTCTCACGTACACGCGGGAACATCTGCTGGCGATGGCCGTCTGCGCACTGCTCGCCTTTCAGCCCGTGCAAGCCATAGACTGGGCGACGAGCCTGACTTGGCTCAAGGCGGTGGTATTGATCGGCCTGTTCTGCGTGTCGCTGATGGTTATGCTCACCCATACATTTGGTTCGTTCCTGTACTTTCAGTTTTAGGGAGCAATGTGTGTCTGGCAATTCACACAAACGATTGTTTTTGACAACAGCTTTTCTGGCGTTAATTTGCATCGTCGGCGTTATTCAGGTCATCGTGGATGTGCGAAGAGGCCGGCGGCCACAAGTGGCTGAGCTTTTTGCCGTAACGCCTACGCGTGCTAACCGGCGTGCATTCGAGACGGACCTTCAGGACAACTGCTGGCTGGGCCGGGGACTGAGGCCGTACGTGCAGTTCGCTCAATTCATGACCTTGCGGCGGCTCGGTGACAAGGCGGTTGTGGGTAAAGACAGTTGGCTCTTCTACAGGCCAGCCGTGCAATACCTGGTCGAGCCTTGGTCACTCGATCTGGCCGGGGAACAGGGCGATGTGGTCTCGGCGGTTGTCTCCTTCAGGGATCAGTTGGCCGAGCGGGGCATCCACCTGCTCGTCATGCCCGCACCGAACAAGGCGAGCATCTACCCCGACATGCTGACACAGCGGGCAAAAGGGAGAGACGAACGGGTCAATTCCAAAACCATCGAGGTCATGGGTCGACTGCGAAGGGCTGAAGTAGAAATCGTCGATCTGTTCGCACTGTTCGAACAAGCTCGCGCCACCTCACCGCTGGATGAAGGAACGAGATACTATCTCGCTCAGGACAGTCATTGGTCACCGGAAGGCATGCGGCTTGCCGCAAGAGCCGTGGCCCAAAGACTCCTTGATTTGGGCTGGGTGGAAAAGGGACATATCGCGTACACGTTGAAGCCAGTGACGGTGGAGCACCATGGGGACATCTTGCGAATGACCCGGGTACCGCAGATCGAAAGGAAGTTCGAGCCGGAGCGGGTCCACTGCACGCAGGTAATCAACAGAGCGACCAATGAACTCTACCAGGACGATCCAAATTCTGAAGTCCTTGTTTTAGGGGACAGCTTTCTTCGCATTTACCGCCAAGATGAACCCGGCGCCGCGGGCTTTGTCGAACATTTGGCTTACGAGCTTGGATTTCCTCTGGCCGCGATCGTCAACGACGGAGGGGCCTCCACGCTTGTCAGGCAACAGCTCAGCCGAAATCCAAAGTTGCTCGCTAACAAAAAAGTCGTTGTCTGGGAGTTCGTGGAACGCGATATTCGTTTCGGTACCGAAGGGTGGCAAATAGTCCCCTTACCGTGATATCATCATTCATAAATCTGAAAGGAGCAAATGGATGGACCGCCCAGAGAGAAGTGGATTGTCGTATGCAGATTTACTCGAGTTGAGACGATGGAACACGCCGACGGTTTACAACGGTTGGGAGCAATTTACCAAGCATGATTCCAGTCGAGACGGCTTCAATCTGGAGCCCTGCTGGGACTTCATGCCCGAAATGGGTCCGATGGTCGGTTACGCCGTCACCGTCGTGATCGAGCCGAGCAGTCCGGAGCATCCCAAGCGGAATCCCGACGGATGGAGCCAGTATCGGCGCTACGTCGGCAGCGTCCCGGGGCCGAAGATCGTCGTCGTTCAGGATTTGGACAAGCCGGCAGTCATCGGGGCCTTCTGGGGCGAGGTCAACAGCGGCATGCACAAAGCTCTGGGATGCGTCGGGAGCATCATTGACGGGGGCATTCGTGACCTCGACGAGATGCGCTGTGTCGGCTTCAAGGCTCTGGCCCGGCGGCTGTGCGTCGGGCACGCCTACAGCTACCCCGTCCGATGGGACTGCGAGGTCGAGGTCTTCGGACGAAAGGTCAGTCCCGGCCAGCTCATTCACGCCGACAAGCACGGATTCCTCGTGGTTCCGCCCGAAGACGAAGACAGACTCCTCGACGCGGCACGCTTCATGGACTCGAATGAATGCAAAACGATGATCACGGCGGCACGCCACACCTCCGGCATGTCCGCCGAGCAAATGCTCGACCAGTTCGATGCGGCGTGCCTGCAATTCGCTAAGAACGCGGAAACACGATTCGGCCGTAAAGGTGAATCCCTGTGAGCGGGTACGATGGAATCGCGTCCGCTGCGTTGTTGACCATCTCCAGAGGCTCTGAGTGGCCGAACTGGCTCGTCCTGGGCGGCTATCTTGTCGTGCTGGTCGCTGTGGGGATTTACTTTACTAAGCGGGAGAAATCGACCGAGGATTTCTTCTTAGCGGGGCGGCGGATTCCCTGGTGGGCGGCCGGGCTGAGCATCTTTGGGACCCAGCTCAGCGCGATTACCTACCTGGCCATGCCGGCAAGAGCCTACGCGACGGACTGGAGCCTCCTGCTGTTGAACGTAGGCATACTGGCCATCGCGCCGCTCGTGGTCTACGTTTACCTTCCGCTATTCCGCAAACTCAATGTCACCACCGCATACGAGTATCTTGAGAAGCGCTTCCACGTGAGCATCCGAATCCTCGGGAGTCTTTCTTTCATCACTTTTCAATTAGGTCGAATGGGCATTGTTATCTTGTTGCCTGCTCTCGCTCTCTCAGCGGTTACGGGAATGAACGTCTATCTGTGCATCGCACTGATCGGCGTGCTCAGCACTCTCTACACGGCGCTCGGTGGCATGGAAGCTGTGATCTGGACGGACGTATTGCAAGCGGTGGTCTTGATCGGAGGAGCGCTGGCCGCGTTCGCAATCACAATCGGGGCATTGGATGGCGGTTGGAAGGAATTTGCCTCTGTCGCGGCGGCAAACAACAAGTTCACGTTGGTTCATCCCGGCTGGGGCTGGACGGGGGATACCCTGTTCGTGGTGGTTCTCGGGGCGCTCTTCACAAACTCGCTCGTTCCGTACACAACGGATCAGGCGGTGATTCAACGTTACCTGACGACACCCAGCCAGAAGCAGGCCGGCAAAGCGATATGGATCAATGGGATACTGGCCGTCGTCGCCGGGGTTTTGTTCCTGGCGGTCGGAACGGCGCTTTTTGCGTTCTATAAAGCCAATCCATCGCGGCTAACCAATCTGGAGGCGACCGACCAGATCTTCGCGATATTCATTTGGCGGGAGATGCCGGCCGGTTTGTCCGGGCTTGTCGTGGCCGGGATATTTGCAGCCGCCATGTCGAGCCTGGACAGCAGTATACATTCGATCTCCACCGCAATAACCACGGACTTTGTGCGGCGGTTCAAGCCCGCTCTTATGCCACGGACCTATCTTGCCATCGCACGTGGTCTGACAATTACCTTCGGCGTGATCGGCACAGCCACCGCCATGCTGATGGCGGCGGCACAAGTCGAATACCTTTGGGATTTCTTCCTCGGCATAATGGGCTTGTTCGGCGGCACGCTGGCAGGCTTGTTCTTGCTGGCTATCTTGACCAAAAAGGTCCGTACGTTTCACGCCTGGTTCGGCGCCGTCACAAGCTTTGGCGTCTTGCTTTATGCTAAGCTCGCAACAGATATCAGCGGATTGCTCTATGGAGCCATCGGCGTCACGACGTGCTTCTTCACGGCTTTCTCATTGAGCCGAATCTGGCCGAGCCGAAGGGAATTGACTAACGACAATTGACAATAGTCAATCACCCTACAGTCCCACGACGCGTTTGAGGCGTTCGCTGTCGACCTCGATCTTGCTGTGCTCGCTTCCGTTGGTGACACCGTATTTGGTGCACAGCTCCAGGAATCGCTCGACCAGTGGCCGCATGCGCTGCGCCGTAGCGGGATCGACTTTTGACTCGTCCTTGATATACCAGATCGGCTCGATAGCGGCTCTGTAAGCGCAGATCGACGCCTTTTCCACGCGAGCGCGAATCGCATCGTTGTCGGCCAGTTTCAGTGCCTCGTTAAAGGCATCGAGACCCGCCTGGGCGATCGATTCATCCACGGCGTAATTTTTCGCCCGGCCGAAACAGTTCGGATGCAGCCCGCTGGCTAATGCGTGTTCGTGTGTCAGATTGATGAACCGCCGGATGGGTTCGGCGCTTCGGCCATAGTGCAAATCGAGAAATTCATCTATCAGCTTCTTGCCGCTCCTATTCGGGTCCCACAGGAGATTCGCCATGACGTAGTTGCGCAAATCGGAAAATTCGGCTCCGAGAGCGTTGCCCGCCGCCTGCATGAAGATTCCCATCGCATTGTTGGCGACAAAATACCGGATGTTCGGCTCTATCACCCACAGATTGGGACAGGGGAGCAGGTAATTGCTGAAGTTGGTGTTGTAGTTCCAGATGGCGATATTCTTGCACATGCTGCCCCAGTTGGCCAAGTCCTGGCAAAACTGTACGTTCTTCTTGCAGTTCGGGTCGTTGATCGGATGCAGGACGCAGCATTCGATACTGCACAACTGAATCTGAACGTTCGGCCGGGGCTTGATGGTCTTGGGTGGCTTGCGCGTATACCAGTAGGACAGCGTCCCTATCAAAACGTCGGGATATTCCTTGCCCACCTCGTCGGCGACGGCATTGACGAACGTCAGCAACGAGCCCATCGGCGTGCCTTCCCGCTCGTCAATGGCGGCGCACTGAGGGCAGCGACAGTATTTGTCGTTGTCGTTTTGGCTGACCGATATGTTCTGCATACCAGGGTGCTGCTTGAGTGCGTTCAGGATGGTCTTGGTGACGATTCGGAGGACATCCGGATTCGTGAGGCAAAGCTCCGGTCCTCCGCCTCCCATTTCCAGCTTGCGCTCGCCATCGACCAGGGCGAAATATTCCGGATGTTCCTTTCCGTACTTCTGCGCCGGGACGTAATGGTAGAAACTGTGGCTAATGAGATTCAGCCCCGTCTTACCGCCGAACTTGGCGTCTTTGGCAACGGTGTTGACCCGAAGCCGTGTGGCGAAGGCGGGATTTCTGTTGGTCTCGCCGTAATAGCTCCAGCGGAATCGCAAAGGTGGGTGATAGAAGCGGTCCACGGGTCCGACGACGCGCCACGTCCCAACCGGCGGCACGTACGTGTGGTCGGCGGTGAGGAATCGAACGCCGACGTAGTCTTCGAGAAAGGTATAGACGCCGTAGAGTGTTCCTCGTGTTGGAGTCTGTGCCGACCCGGCTATGGCGATGTTACCATCACGCACCACGATGTGAAAATCTTCCTCCCCGAGTTCTTCGGTGCTAAAGCCGACGTTGCTGGCGCGCATGGCGGAGCTTGAACCGATGAAGACGTGGTGCTCGGCGCTGGTCACCGTGTTCACCTCGTGCGTAATCGGCAGCCGGATATTGCTGGCTTTGGCAAAAAGGCTTTGGAATTCCTCGGAGGCATAGACCTCACTCGGCCCAGCGTCCTTTGCTATTACGATGTCCCAGTTGGCGAAGTTGGCCAGGTTCACGCCTTGTGGAACGGAGGCTGAAGTGGAACCGACCATCAGGGCACATAGCGAAATCGTCATCATTTTGATACAGCGACACATTATATTGTCTCCTATTCTCAAGTGACTCTCACGCGACCTAAGCAATTTACCGAAGGCGCTGGACCTATCCTACCTTTTCCGGACAAGAATCTGCAAGCCTCAGCGCAGTTTTTGGACAATTTGTGGGATGATGGAACTGGCGGCGATGACCAAAAGGGTCGCGTAGACGATTCCCCTCAACAAAGGTCTGGGTAGTCGATTGCCGAGTGGCAAGCCGATAACCGCACCGAGAAAGACCACCGGCGCGAGCAGCAGGGCGGTTCCCGTGGTCCAGAGAATGTTGGTTCCAAACGTGAAATACAGCAACACGATCTGGATCGGGATGGACGCCGCAAATACGGTAAAGAGAAAGCCTCTTATCTTCTCGGCGGACCAGTCGTGGGCGAGCGACCAAAGGACCAGCGGCGGTCCCCCCATCCCACACGCGCCCGCTAACAAGCCACTTGTGCTGAAAGCCAATCCGCCCCACAACCAGTGAATTCTCTCGGCCGGCCGGACTTTGCCGATGAGTTGAGAGATGACCAGCAAGCCCAGGACAACACCGACCACGAACCTGACGGCCCGTGTGTCCAATTCGGCAATCTGTCTGAGGATCAGCAACCCGGCGACCAGCGTGGCGGTGCGCACGGTCGTGGCGATCAGCGCCAATCGCCAGGGCACCGAGGCGCGGAGATGCCTGGCGCCGATAATCGCCTGAACGAACGAGCAGGTGGCCACCAAGGTGACGGCACTGGGTAACGGTATGCCGATCCAGATGAGCAAGGGCGTGGCGACCAGGGCGTATCCAAAGCCGATCGCGCTTTGCACGGTGCTAGCCAGGCATAAGATTCCCGCCGCCGCAACGATGTCCAGGGTGCTCACGCCCGCACTCCC
>JARRQQ010000084.1:0-9933 GCA_037381725.1 Sedimentisphaerales bacterium | reverse complement strand
GAGTCCGAAGACCTCGAAAGGCAGTCGGGTCCGCTACCGGGTGGATCAGCGCGGCGGCAAGAAACGGCTGGCGGCGGATGGCACGGAAATCGGGGTGGTTAGAAAGACAGAGTAGTCTTGTGCTGGACGGAAAGATATAGGCGTTAGACAAAGGTGTGAAGAGACGTCATGGCTCGTTTAAGAGACCTGTATAATTCAAAGATAGTTGCTGAATTGACCAAGGAATTCGATTACAAGAATCCTATGGCCGTACCGCGAATGGAGAAGGTCGTGATCTCAATGGGTATCGGCAAGGCCACGCAGGATAAGAAGTTCCTGGAATCGGCCAAGAAGGACCTGACAATGATCGCGGGCCAAATGCCGCTGGTTTGCAAGGCGAAAAAGAGCGTTTCGAATTTCAAAGTCCGTGAAGGGATGGAAACCGGGTTGAAGGTGACGGTTCGCGGCGTGAGAATGTACGAGTTCATGGACCGGCTCATCAGCCTTGCGATCCCCCGGGTCAGGGACTTTCGCGGTCTGAGGGAAAACAGCTTCGACGGCCGGGGCAATTACTCGATGGGGCTGGCCGAGCAGAGCGTGTTTCCGGAGATCAACCCGGCCAAAGTGGAATCTCAGCAGGGGATGAACATAACGTTTGTGACGACGGCAAGAACCGATGAGGAAGCCAAGAAGTTGCTCCAGTTGTTCGGTATGCCGTTCAGAAGGCCCGAGGCCTAAAATAAGGGTGCGAATGGAGCGTGTGGATGTCAACTAAAGCGCTGGAAAACAAAGCAGCAAAGAAACCGAAGTATCGTGTGAGGCAGTATACACGTTGTCAGCTTTGCGGCAGGGCCCGAGCAGTTTATCGCAAGTTCAAAATATGCCGAATCTGTTTCAGGACATTGGCCAACGAGGGAAAGATCCCCGGGGTGAGAAAAGCCAGTTGGTAGAGGACGTGGAATACGCGATACAAACGCTTGAGCCGGTCCGGCGGTCTGAAAATAAGATGTGTGAAATAGAGATAAGGAATAATGAGCCTAAGTGATCCCATAGCTGATATGCTGACGAGAATTCGCAATGCGGCGCGAATCAACAAGGAGCAGGCGGTTGTCAAGGCATCGAAGATTTGTGAGGGCATCGCCGGCGTCCTGAAAGAAGAAGGCTATATCGACGATTACGACCGCATCGACGACGGCAAGCAGGGGATCTTGAGGATTACGCTCAAGTATGACCAGGACGGTCGCTCGATTATCAACGAGATACAGAGGACGAGTAAGCCGGGCTGCCGGATTTATTCCGCCGTCGGTGATCTGCCGCACGTTCTGGCCGGCATGGGCATAGCGATCGTTTCGACAAGCAAAGGTGTCATGAGTGATAAGAACTGCCGCCAGGCGAACGTGGGCGGCGAAATATTGTGTACGGTTAGCTGATGAGTCGTATCGGGAAAAAACCAATCGTGATCCCTGGCGGGGTCAAGATCGATCAAAAGGGTTTGTCGATCAACGTTGAAGGTCCGCTGGGCAAGCTTCAGATGGACTGCAACCCACGGATTAAGGTTAGAATTGAGAGTTCCGAGGGGAAAGTCTTCGTCGAGAACGACCGGCCTCAGGATCGGCGGGGTAAACAACTGCACGGTACGATGCGTGCGCTGATTGCCAACATGGTTACCGGCGTCAGCAAAGGCTTCGAAAAGAAGATGGAAATCTACGGTACGGGCTACAGCGTCAAGGAACAGGGCGGCACGCTGACCCTTCAGATCGGTTTTAGTCACCCGATGGAGCGCGCCATACCAAAGGGTCTGAAGGTGACCATCGAGACCGCGGCGACCCGGGGAAACGACGTTCCCGCGCGATTCACGCTTTCGGGGATTGACAAGAGGCTGCTGGGACAGTTTGCAGCGGATATACGCAAGTTAAGGCCGCCGGAACCGTACAAAGGAAAAGGTGTTCGTTATGCCGACGAGCAGGTACGACGCAAAGTCGGCAAGGCCTTTGCATCCGGGGCGGCATAGAAATTTAGTGTCGGGAATTGAGCATTGAAAGCCCAGAAAGAAAAAAAGGCAGCTCTTCGGCGCAAGTATCACACGCGCAAGAAGGTTTTTGGTACGCCGGACAGGCCGAGACTGTCCGTGTTCCGCTCGAACAGGCATATTTACGCGCAGATTATCGACGACACGGCGGGGGCGACCCTGGCCTCGGCAAGCACGAAATCCAAGAGCCTGCCGAACAGGCTGCCCGAAGGCGCAAACAAAAAGGCGGCTGAGATCATAGGTGAGGCGATCGCCAAACAGGCGCTTGGGGTCGGCATCAAGTGCGTTTGTTTCGATAGAAATCGATATAAGTTTCATGGCAGAGTCAAGGCACTTGCTGAAGCGGCGAGGAAAGCCGGACTGGTCTTCTGAAAAGCGAACAATAAGATTCGGAGACAAAGTTGGCATCAGAACCTGTTAACCCTGTTGAAGGCAAGAATCTCGAAGAAAGTGCTGCACCGACGTCGCGGGCTTCGGAAGGGATCAGAGCGCCGGAACAGGAAGAGAGGCCGTTGGAAGACACGGTCGTGAAGATCTTTCGTTGCTCCAAGGTCGTCAAGGGTGGACGGCGATTCAGCTTCGCGGCATTGGTTGTCGTAGGCGATCGCGCGGGCACCGTGGGGGTCGGCTACGGCAAAGCGAACGAAGTCCCCAGGTCGGTTGAGAAAGCCGTCAAAGACGCCAAGAAAGCGCTGCACAAGATCGCTCTTGTGGATCGCACAATCCCGCATCGGGTGGACGGTAAGTACCGAGCGACGAAAATCGTGTTGGTTCCGGCCAGCCCGGGCACGGGTGTGATCGCCGGCTCCAGCGCGCGGGCGGTTCTCGAATACGCTGGCGTACAGGACGTGCTCACAAAGGTCTACGGAAGCATGTCGGCCAAGAACGTTGTCAAGGCAACGCTGGACGGATTGCTGAGGTTGCGCAATAGAGAGATGGTTGAATCGCTTCGTGGGGTAGCAGTCGGCGTTCGATAATGAGCGATTGGTATTTGGGTGATTTCAATGTTGAATCATGAAATAACTTCGATTGTGGGCGGGCACAGGCGTCATCGCCGGGTCGGTCGGGGCACAGGTAGCGGGCGCGGCAAGACCTGCGGCCGGGGCCATAAAGGCGCCGGCAGCAGAGCTGGGTCAACGACCGTCTCTCTTTCTGAAGGCGGGCAGATGCCTTTGTTTCGCCGACTGCCCAAGCGGGGTTTCAGCAACCGGCAGTTTGCGGTTCGCTGCGAAATTGTCAATGTCTATCAACTGGAGAGATTCGAGGACGGAGCTACCGTGGGCATGGAGCAGTTATCCGATGCCGGGCTGATCGATAGCGCGAAGAGCAGGGTCAAGATCCTCGGCAAGGGAGAGCTGACGAAGAAGCTCGATGTGACCGCTCACAAATTCAGTAAGTCCGCCGAACAGAAGATAACGGCCTCCGGCGGCATGGTCAACGTAGTGTAATGGATTGCCGCATTGACCCGGCGGGGCGAGTAGCATGGGCCGCGCGATACAGGAAATAGAACATGCTTGGAACAGTCGCTAACATATTCAAAGTCCAAGATCTTCGGAACAAGATTATCTTCACCGTAGCGTTGCTGATGATCTACAGGGTTGGGTTCCACATCCCAGTTCCCGGTTTCGACTACCACGCGGCCGGAGCGAGCACGCAGTCGGATACGCCGCTGGGAAGGGCGGCTGAATACATGCAGATGTTCACGGGCGGAACGCTGAGGCGTAGTAGCCTGTTTGCTCTGGGCATTATGCCCTACATCACCGCCTCGATTATTCTGATGCTGCTGGGCGAAGTTATTCCCTCCTTGAAGAAGCTGCGCCAGGAAGGCCAGACGGGATACAAGAAGATTCAGGAGTATACTCGTTACCTGACGGTTTTGATATGCATTATTCAGGCGATGATGTATATGAAACTGCTGGGAGGCTACCAGCTTATTTATGCCGGCATGCAGCACCGGGCCTTGTTCATGGGTATTTTCGGCATGACGGCCGGGACGATCTTCCTGATGTGGCTCGGTGAGCAAATCGACGAGTACGGGATCGGCAACGGCATCAGCCTGATCATCATGGCGGGAATTGTGTCCAGAATGCCGTGGGCCCTCTATGACGTTTGGACGAAGGCGGACTTTGCCATCGTCACGTCGCCCGGTCGGTATGGTCCCGGCAAGATACTGTTCCTGATCGCGGCGTTCGTTTTTGTCGTTTCCGGTGCTATCTTGATCACGCAGGGCCAGCGTCGCATTCCGATTCAGCAAGCCAAGCAGATGCGCGGCCGGCGAATGTATGGCGGGCAAAGGCATTACCTACCGCTCCGCGTGAATCACGGCGGTGTGATGCCGATCATTTTCGCCTCGAGTTTCATGATGTTCCCGCCTATTATCATCGACCAGTTGGCGAGACGGTTCCCCGAATCGACCTTCTTGCTGACGCTGAACGACGCATTCCGTTACCGTTCGTACACCTACAACGTTCTGTATATGCTCCTGATATTCCTGTTCGCTTATTTCTGGGTCACGGTGCAGTTTCAGCCGAAGGAAATGGCCAAGAACCTGCGGGATTCGGGGAGTTTCATTCCAGGGCTTCGGCCGGGACGAAGAACGGCGGACTACCTGGAGACCGTGATGACCCGAATCACGTACTTTGGCGGCGCGTTTCTGGCGATCATTGCCGTTGTGCCGTCCGTCATAGCCCAATCGTTGGACATTCCTTTTCGGGTGACGGCGTTCTTGGGCGGCACGGGTTTGCTGATCGTTGTCAGCGTGTCGCTAGACCTCGTACAGAAGATAGAGGCGAACCTGCTGATGCGAAGTTATGAAGGCTTTAGTGGATCCGGCAGGATCAAAGGAGCATACTCATGAGAATCGTCCTGTTAGGTGCCCCTGGGGCCGGCAAAGGAACACAGTGCAAGAGCCTCGTCTCGCGGTACGGACTGCTTCATCTGTCCAGCGGAGATATCTTGCGCCAGGAAAGGTCCGAGGGGACCGAGTTGGGCAAGAAAGCGCAAAGCTATATGGATTCGGGTGCGCTGGTGCCTGACGAGATCATCATCGAGATGATGGCCAAAGCGATCGAAAAGGCCCCGTCGGCAGGTTATATACTGGACGGCTTCCCCCGAACGGTGAACCAGGCTGTCGCCCTGGACAAGGCGCTGAAGGCCAGAGAGCAGAAGATCGACGCCGTGTTGAACCTTGAGGTCGATGATCGGATTATCGAAGACCGGATGACCGGGCGCAGAAGCTGCCCTCAATGTGGGGCGGTCTACCATATCAGGAACATAAAGCCCAAGACACCGGGCGTGTGTGATAATGACGGCGCCAAGCTCGTTCAGCGGCCCGATGATAAGCCGGAGGTCGTGGCAAAGCGGCTTGAGACCTACCACGAACAGACGGAACCGCTGGTGGGCTATTACAGGGACAAGGGCCTGGTGCACGATTACGATGCCAACAAGGACGCCGACGAGGTTGCGGCTTTGATGTTCAAAACACTAGATTCTCTCTGAAGCGTGGAAGGTTGTATTTGAGTTGACGATAGATCACGAGGTAGGAACGACGAGACGCAAAAGTAAATGGCCATTACGCTTCGCAGCCGAAGAGAGATCGAATTGATGCGCCGCGCTGGCGCTCTTGTCGCAAAGGTTCTTTCAAAATTAGAGGAAGTTGCTGAACCGGGCGTGACGACGGCCTGGCTGGACAGGATGGCTCTGGAAATGACCCTGGAGGCCGGGGCCGAGGCGCTGTTCAAGGGTGTTCGCAGTCCGGTCTCGAATACGCCGTTTCCGGGGGCGATCTGTGCCTCGATCAACGACCAGGTTGTGCACGGGATTCCGTCGAAGGCGACGAAACTTCGGGATGGCGATCTCCTGAGCGTGGACTTCGGGGTGAGGCTCAACGGGTACTGTGGAGACGCCGCCGTAACGATCGGCGTGGGTGATGTTTCCGAAGAAAAACGCAAGTTGATGGACGTAACTAGGCACGTTTTGGGCATCGCGATTGAAGAGTCCAGGCCGTCGGTCAAATGGAGTCAGGTCGCGGGTCGGATGCAGCAGTATGCCGAGGCGGCCGGGTTCTCCGTGGTCAGGGATTTTGTCGGGCACGGCATCGGCAAGAAGATGCACGAAGATCCGAAGGTGCCGAATTTCGTCAGCAGCGAGTTGCTGGCTGACGACATCGCCCTGACGGAAGGGATGGTCTTGGCCATCGAGCCGATGATCAACGCAGGTTCGTGCGCGGTCCGCACACTGAAGAACGGGTGGACCGTCGTAACGAGGGACGGGCGATGCTCGGCTCATTTTGAGCATACGATTGTTATTGTGGAGGATGGGTGCGAGGTTCTGACCGTCGTATGAGTCACAAAGAACGATGTCAAGAGACAGAAAGTAACGGGTAGCCAGGCAAGAATACATGGCAAAGAAGGATACACTACGAGTCCAAGCCAAAGTGACTGAAGCTTTGCCCAATGCAATGTTCAGAGTGGAGCTTGAGAGCGGCCACAAGGTTTTGGCGCACGTTTCGGGTAAGATGCGTATGAATTTCATCCGGATTCTGCCGGGTGATACGGTTGTCGTAGAAATGTCACCGTATGATTTGAGTCGAGGTCGGATCGTACTTCGGCATTAGCCGCGGCTCCGCGAGCGGAAAAGAAATGAGTCTTTCTGCTTGGGAAGGTCCGTGGCGGACAGGTATGGCCAATGAAAGTCAGAAGTTCCGTAAAACGTATATGTGAGAATTGCAGGATTGTCCGGCGCAAGGGCGTTGTGCGGGTCATTTGTACGAATCCCCGCCATAAACAGCGCCAGGGATAGCTTCTTCTAAGGGTTGGATGGTAAGCAATGAGAGACGATAAGGAGTTGACATGCCGCGTATAGTTGGTGTTGATATCCCCAATGATAAGTCCATCTGGATTGCGTTGACGTATATTGTCGGCATCGGCAAGCATACGTCACAACAGATCCTGAAGGAAGCGGGTATTGACTCGGGCACTAAGGCCAACAAGCTCAGCGAGGATGAGCTTAGCCACATAACGCAGATTATCGACCGCAATTACATTGTGGAAGGGCAGCTTCGCAGGCAGGTGTCGCAAAATATCGCGCGTCTGCGCGATATCAACTGCTACCGGGGCACTCGCCATCGCCGCGGCTTGCCCGTGCGAGGCCAGTGCACGCAGAGTAACGCCCGGACGCGCAAAGGTCCCAGGAAGACCGTTGCGGGCAAGAAGGGTGTGAAAGAAAAACGCTAAGCAAGATGATACTTAAGCAAGCTAAACGAGAAAGATAATGGCAAGAAAGACAAAGCGAAAGGTCAGGAAGAACGTTGTCCGAGCCATCGTGCACATCCGAGCGACGTTCAACAACACCCTGATTACGGTCACGGATTTGGACGGCAACGTGGTATGTTCGGGCTCGCCCGGTTGTGTCGGCTTCAAGGGCTCTCGCAAGAGCACGCCGTTTGCGGCTCAAAGGGCGGCGCAGCGCTGCGCCAGCTCCGCGATGCGTAACGGCGTCCGGGAGGTGGAGATCAGAGTCAAAGGCCCGGGTTCAGGACGCGAATCGGCTATTTCGGCCCTTCAGCAGGCGGGCCTTCGGATCGCCTCAATAGAAGACGTGACCCCGCTGCCGCACAACGGCTGCCGGCCGCCGAAGCGAAGGCGAGTATAGAAATGAGGCCAAGGGACTTTTTGGAGATGCAATAGAAAAGATGGGACGTTATTTGGGTTCATCCTGTAAGCTTTGCCGTCGCGAAGGAATGAAGCTGATGCTCAAAGGCATCCGGTGTGAAACAGCCAAGTGCCCGATTGAGAAAAAGCAGCGAAATCTGGCGCCCGGTATGCATGGCTGGCGCCGAGGGCGGGCGAGCGAATATGGCGTTCGACTGCGTGAAAAGCAGAAGATCAAACGATTCTACGGCCTATGGGCGAGGCAGTTCATGAGGTGCTTCCACGAGGCCAAACGAGAGAAGGGAAACACTGGCGAGAAGCTTCTGCAACTGCTGGAGCGACGTTTGGATAACGTCGTCTACAAGCTGAATTTTGCTCCGTCGCGCAAAGCCGCCAGGCAGCTCATTTCTCACGGCCACATTTATCTGAACGGCCGCAAGGTCAGCGTCAGCGATTACATCACAAAAATTGGCGACAAGATTGCTCTCAAGGATTCCGAAAGAAGTCGCAAGACGGTGAAAGAGCAGTTGGAAAGCAACCCGAATTTTGCGACGCAGAGCTGGCTGCAGTTGTCGCGGGAAAAGCCTGAGGCCACGGTGGTGGCGTTGCCCACTCGAGAGGACGTGCAAATTCCCGTGGAGGAGCAGTTGGTTGTGGAATTTTGCTCGAGGTAAGGACGGCGAAAGGTCCTGAGATTTTTATAGTTCTGCTAACGCTTAGCATTCGGCCATGAGTTGTGGCGAACCGGGTCCGGCTGGAACGCATAACTCAAAGCTTACATAGGAGACTCATATGCGAGTTACATGGCGTGGTTTGGAGTTGCCCACTCGTGTTGAACGGGATACGTCGATATCGAGTGAGAGATACGGCCGCTTCTATATCGAGCCGTTCGAGCGTGGTTTCGGCACCACCATCGGCAACAGTCTCAGACGCATCCTGCTCTCATCTTTGGAGGGCAGCGCCGTAACATCCGTGAAGATTGCGGGCGTGGATCACGAATTCAGCTCGATCAAGGGGGTCATGGAAGATGTGACCGATGTTGTCCTGAACGTCAAAAGTCTTGTGATTCGCCTTCACGAGCCGGGGCCAAAGACGATGAAGGTCTCGGCAGCCAAAGCGGGGCAGGTGACGGCTGCCGATATCGTCGCCGATCCGGCCATCGAGGTCAAGAACAAGGATATGGTTCTGGCCACCTTGACGGAGAAGGTGAATTTCGAGATGGAGATGGTCGTCGAAAACGGCCGAGGTTATGTGCCCGCGTCTGAGCGGATTGCCGCCGCGGACCGGTTCGATCAGGAGATCGGAAGAATTGTTCTGGATGCCGTATATTCCCCGGTTACGCGAGTACGCTACATGACCGAGGACACGCGCGTGGGCCAGCGCACCAACTACGACGAGTTGATTCTCGAAATTTGGACGAACGGGACTATCACACCGGAAATGGCGCTCGTCGAGGCCGCAAAGATACTGCGCAAGCACATCAATCCGTTTGTCCAGTACTTCGAGCTTGGTGAAGAGACGGTCGCCTCCTCTCAGATTGGCGAAGATGAGATGGAAGAGCCGGCCGTGGACGAGGCGATGGCCGAGAAGTTGAATATGCCCATTCAGGAATTAGAGTTGTCGGTCAGAGCAAGCAACTGCCTGGAGTCGGCAAAGATCGAGACGGTCGGCCAGTTGGTGAAGATGACGGATGCGGACCTGCTGAAGATTCGCAGCTTCGGAAAGACGTCCCTGCGCGAGATCAAAAGGAAGCTTGCCGACGTGGGTCTGTCTTTGGGAATGGCGGAAGCCTAGACATAAGAGGAGTCTGAATATATGCGTCACAGAGTAGCAGGGCGTCGGTTGGGCCGAACGAAGGAGCATCGTCTGGCGATGCGGCGAAACGTCGTTGCTTCGCTGTTCCAGCACGAGACGATTTCGACGACAATCGAGAAGGCCAAAGAAGTCAAACCGTTTGCAGAGAAGCTGATTACGCTGGCGAAGAAGGGCGACTTGGCGGCCAGACGCCGGGCCATCGCTCTACTGGGCAACCGCGATATCATAGACTATGAGGATGGTCAGGCGGTCAGAAAAGGCACCGTCATCGGAAAGCTGTTTAGCGAGCTTGGCCCGCGATACCTGGACAGGCCGGGCGGATATACAAGAATCATCAGGCTCTCTTTGAAAAGATTGGGAGACAACGGGCAGTTGCTTGCTCTGACCGACAACTCTAATTCCTGAATGGGCATATTCAACTTCTCGGCCATCGCCTCGTCCACGGCCGGCTCTTCCATC
>JARRQQ010000083.1:0-10009 GCA_037381725.1 Sedimentisphaerales bacterium | reverse complement strand
CCGGACAGTGTGATCTCACGAACCTTGTTGTGTGTGATCCGCTCCTTCGCAAGTCCTATTTGCTCTTGATCGGAGGCGTCCACTACGGGGATGACGATCACCATCCGGGTGGGTATCCCCAGCGCTCTTAGCACGGTGGTCTGATAGACGGCAAAGGAGGTGCATGAGCCGTGTGTCTTGTTGTAGAACATGCCCTTTCCCAACAACTCGTGGTCGAAATGCTGGTCCATCGTCCAGTCGTAGTTCTCTTTATCGCGGCCGAACTCGTGTTTGAAAGCATCCTCCAGACCCGGATAGGCACTCGGTTGCCCGTTCGGGAAGTGGACGTAATAAGTTGTGAAGACGTTATTGAGAGACCTGGATCTTTTCAGCAACCAGGATGAAACTTGTTCGACAACCTGCTTGTCGGTTAGCTCCTTGATTTGGATTCCATCTGCTTCGAGTTCCGCCAGCAAGTCGTGTTTCATTTGGGCGTCCCAGTTGGTCGTTACGCCTGGTTTCAAATACTTGCTCATACCGGCGTCATCCCGCAGCCAATTCGGGTTGTCGTCTATTGATTCGTGAGCCGTGGCAAGCGGATAATGGATGACTTCGAGCTCGATATAGTCGTCCGTCTTTTTAAGAACCCGGGCATCCTGATAATCGTCGTTCAAAGCGGCTTCGTCGAAGGGCGGCATGTATCGGAGCACGGTACAAACCGAATAGGTATACTCATGCCGTTCGCTCCAATCGCCATCAGGTACGCCATCACCATCCGTATCTGTTTTGGCCGGATCAGTCAGATACTTATGCACCTCCTGAAAGTCCGAGAGACCATCACCGTCACTGTCAACGGTGTTGCATTTGATCTTGATTTGTGCTTTCGATAGACCTTCCAATCCATCTTTAACGGAATTCGAGATAGCTAGTAGGACTGAAGAGGGAAAGGTATTGAGCACCAGAATACTCAGCAATAAGAGCCGGTATGGATTTTGACTGAGGTGTTTGCTCGAAAAAGCAGATTTCTTAATCATGTATATAATCCTCAGTCAAAGGTTAGCCATTCGCTTATGCTTTGTAAAGTCTTGGGGCCGATGCCACTAACCTTCAGCAGGTCGGTACAATCGTCGAAAACGGAGCTCCCGCCGTTCTCTTTCCTGAGCTTCTCGCGATATGCCACAATGGCTCCGGCCCGTCCCACGCCCAGACCCGGCAACCTCACCAGGCTCTCAATCGGCGCATCATTCGGATTCACATGGCTTCTGAGCTCAGGCTGGCCGGCAGTCGTCTGGCTTGCCCCCAGGCCCGACATGATGCTCAAGGCAAAGCACACTGCCATGCACGCGCTCATGACAAACGCGAACGCCTGAATCCTGTTCTGGTGTCGTTGCCTCATCGCTGCGAATGATATGACCTTTCGGCCCGGGACACAAGACCGGCATCCCAGATAACCTACCGACTGAAGATGCCGTCGTGTAGCCTCTTGAGGCTACGGAAGGACTCTTTCGGCTCAAGGGCTTCCGTCAGCAGGCCGCCGTGGGCGATCGCGCTGTCTTGCGTATCGGTCAGCCTCGAGTAGGTCACAGAGTTCACAAACGGCTTGCTCAGGGCGATCCTGTAAAACTGCTCGATCCAACGACCTTGCTGCGTTTGGTTCCATTTCTCGTGCCAGATGCCGGCGACGTTCCCCTCCTGCAAGTCCTCGCCGTTCTCGCTCGGGACTTCCACGTTAGTAATATACAGTGGTTTGGCAACCGGCGCGAAGTAATCCAAAATCGCCGATATCTGCATCATATCCCGGACGTGCAGGCCGGATTGGTTCTTGCCCAATCTTATCTCCAGGCCGAAGGCGTCAAAGTTGATCCCGCTTTGGACGACCATATCCATGTAGACCAGTGGAGGGATCGTGTTCGGCGTCGTGGTGTAGTATTCACCCCACGGATTGCAGACTTCGATGATCTTCATGCCCCTGTCGCTGACCTGTTTGACGGCCATATTCGCCGCCCGGGTCATCTCCAGAATCTGCTCGAAGCCGAAACCGAAATGGTTCAAGGCGTTCAGTCCGCTGATCGTGTACCACGCGCGTACGATCCCGGAATAGCGACTCACCACCCGTGAGACGAAATGGTACGCCGTCTCGCGAATCTTCTCGAAGCCCGCCCCGCTCTTGAGGAGCCATTTGGGCAGATATTCCCTGGTGAAGCACAGTAGCGGCCCGGCGCTGAGCACGAGTTTCTTCCTCGCAAGCGTCTCGACGCAAGTGTCAATCCTCGAGAAGTCGAAGCTGCCTTTTTCAGGCTCGATCTGCGCCCAGTTGACGGGAATCGTGACCGAGCCGAAAAGTTCCAACAGCCTGTTCATGTAAGCCTGGTTGGCGATTTGGGCGGGATCCGTCTTGCAGCCAAAGCAGCCCCGGCCGAAACCGTGGCTTTTGTTTCGCGTCTTGAAAAGCGATTCCGCCTGTCTTATGGCCAGTTTCTCAGAGAAGACGATGGCTTTTTTGAGTGATTCGTCGGCCCATTTGGACGCCTGTTCCGGCATCGAAATATGCTGAATCGCGCGGATAAACAGGTCTTGAGCTTCCGTGAGCAGGCTGGCCAGACCCTCGATGCCGTCGAAAAACAGCCAATCCTCGCGCTTGTTGACGATTTGCATCAGCTTGGCGCGGGCGATCTCGACGTTCAGATTGTATGGCCGTTCTCGCTCGGGCAGGCACGTGGTGGGCAGAAGCACCCGGCCGAAACCTCCGACGGGCCAGAGCAGGGCCAGCCCGGCCGTCTCCAGATTCGACTTCGAGCACTCGATGAAGCCGTCCTGGAAGGTAATTTGTGCGCGGCGGATGCCGATCCCGTCACCCCCGAACAGGTAGGCGCCGCACAGGGTGAACTTGTCAACCACTTTCCCATTCTTAAAGACCTGGAATTTCACTTGTTCCCTTTGTTTCACAGCATATCGCGTTTACGTTCGACGGTGAGACGTTCGGAACGACGGCCCCCTCATAAGTGAGGCCGGGTACAGTCAGCCCGTCTATTACGCCCGGTCACGGCCTGCTGATTATAGTGATTGAGGCTCGGGAACGCAATTCAAACTTTGTCCGTGGCCGATTTCGTGAGATTCGACCCGGTGCACCTGAAGGTGAAAGGCTCAGCAGGGAGGTCAATTCGAGGCGACTGCGCTTTGGTTGCCCACGCGGTAGTGCCTCAACTGGGCTTCGTAGAGAAGATTGTTTTTCTCAATGAGTCTGGCGATCACACCGAACTGGCTGAGCAGCATCTCGATCAGGCCGGCGCTGTTGAAGGTCAATTCGGCGCTCGATTGGGGCACGACGATGAGCACGCATCCGCAATCGTTCCGCTCCGTTGTCAGTCCCGTGGCGATGATGCTATACTCGCCGACCTGCGTGATGATCGGCTCATCACCGTCGTCGATCTTCGCACAGAGCTCTTCCAGGAATGACTCATCGAGGTTCAGCCTGGTAAAGGCCTCCGAGTCACTGGGCCATCTGTTGCTGTTTCTATCCATAATGAGAACTAGAGGTCCCTCTTCGGGGATGGTGTCAAAAACCTGGCGTGCGATTTGCTCGTTCAGCTTAAATGTCGGGCAGGAAAGTGACTCGTAGATGTTCATTCGACCATCCTTATAAAAGCGTGTTCTGAATCATGTTACCAGAACACCTTTCGGTCGAATTGCGAGACAACTTTTCAAGCGGCCATTTTTTGGTTTGTTTTTATGGATAAAGCGTTCTCGTGGAATGGAGATATGGGCTTATAGGACGTAAGTAGCTCATCGTCCGACCGCGGATGTCACCGCAAGATCGGACCCCGAAGCGAGCACCCGTTTGAAATTAGCCATTGGGAATCTGGTGCCGGGGCAGGCGGTCGCTCGCGCGCCCGGCGTGTTGCAGTGACCGAAGATACGGTTCTGTGGAATGCCGTATCGCTCTTGCAGGAAGCGGACCAATTCCAAGAGGGATTGCAGTTGTCGTGGGGAAGGAGTCGTATGTTCGAAATTGCCAACGAGGCAAATTCCGATGCCGTCCACGTTGGCCCAATTATTCGGAGTCCCCCCACAATGTGCGCCGGTTCTTTGCTGTTGCCAGCGGAACGTCACTTCGACCTGGCCGTCGCCGCTGTTCGTGCCGTTGCCGATAACGAAATCATAGCCCACGCCGTCCCAGTGGTTTTCCTCCCTGTGCATCCTGTCAAAGATCGCCGCATTTCCATTTTCTGTTGCGGAATGGTGAATGACGATAGCCGTCCAGTCTTTTTCCAATTGAGCCGGTGGCAACCAGGCGTGCGGAACGTTCTGGTACGTGCTTTTCGGCTTGGGCTTTGGTGTGACGACCGAAGGGGGCGGAACTCTAAATTCTGAGTTGGAGTGATCGACAATTTGCGGCATGGGTTCATTACTCACACAGCCCGTCAAGAGCCACAAGCAACTACAAATAGCAAGTTCTTTGCCCGACATTTCCTGAAATCCCTTCTTTTGTACCAATTCAATCCTTGATCTAACTGGCGGGTACCTGCTTGTGGTGACGCCTAACTCTCACTTTGACTCTGCGTGAAGTCCGGCTTCTCCTTGTATCTGACCATGTGCACGCTGTTGCCCCGCTCGTTGAACTCCACAATGTCCATATCCGAGTTCATCAGGAGCAATCCTCTGCCTCCGGGCTCGAAGAGCTTGTCGCCGAATCGCGGGTCGGCCACCCGGTCGGGCTCAAAACCCTTCCCTTCGTCCGTGATGGCGATATCGACCTTCTCAGCGTCTACGGAATACTCGACTCTCACCTTCTTTGTGGGGTCCATCTGGTTGCCGTGCTTGACGGCGTTGAGAAAGGCTTCTTCCAGCGTCAAATGGACGGCGAAAATGTCGTCCGTGCCGAATTGGTTGGCTTCCAGCCCGGCCAGAATCTGCTGGCACACCTCAACGACCGCAGTAGGTTTGCTCTCGACCACGATCGAGCGGCTGTTTGACGCTTTTGGTGTCATATCGGATACTCGTTCGCCTACGACAACTCTTCGGCTGCATTCTCTACATCCCTGTAGATATCGAATGTTTTGGTCAGCCGCGTTATTTTGAATATCTCGTAGATCTTCGGATTGATATTGCACAGGCCCAGTTGACCATCGTTCTCGTAGATCCTTTTGCTGATCCGTATGAGAAGTCCGAGGACCGCCGAGGATAGATATTGGACGTTGGCGAAGTCCAAAATGAGGCGGATGCCCCCAGAAGTGGACTCGATGATCGACATGATCGACTCCTGGAGGGCCTGGATGTCTTTTTCTTCGAGGATTTTCTCGTCGGTGAAACGAATGACGGTCGCGTTGCCGACGTATTCAACGCTTATCACAGGCTTTATGGCGGCCATACAAACTTTCCTTATGGAACCCGAAAACTCGGAAAATCATAAGCCGGTACGCCCCCCATGTCAAGTCCTGATGATCGAGACTCCGATATTTGACCTGACGCTGGCATCCTTGGGTGACGCCTATTTCGGCAGCCAGGGAATGACGACGTCATAGTTCGGCTGAGCGTCACGGTGCCATTTCAGGGTCCACAATTCGTACAAGCCGACCTTCCGGGTCGAACTGTCCATGAAGCACATATTGATGGCCCGGCTGTGGCGATCCAGGGCGAAGCGGCACATGCTGCTGCTCCACGCGGTCGTGGGATCGACCTCCCACCAATCGCGCATGATCGGCGGTTGTGACTCGCTCTCGAACGCGGGGTGAGCGGGGTCCGGACGGGTCGCGGGCTGGCCTCCGTACCACGTGCAATCGCCCAGGATGGGGATGTTGCTCGTGTCCTTGCAAAGATCGGTTTTCCAGTGCAGTTCCGGCGCATCGAGCCAGCCGTCATCGCCCGGTTCTAACGTGTTGATCCAGTGATTGACGCCGTAGCTGCCGTAGTCTTCTTCATAGAAGTATTTCGTCGGGATGCCCGGGCCCCAGACGCGCTTAATACTGCCGGAACGCCTCCAGTTGGCATCTCCGGTAGCCGGATCGACCAGAAAGCACGACTGAGTCGCTACCGGGCAGACGCGGAATTTCGCCACGTCCCCATACAGTAGCCCCAACGCCCGCATCCAGGTGCCCGCCGGGTCGCGCTTCTGGCAATACTCGATCCAGTACTTGTTGTTGTTGTCCATCGTGTACATCGCGATGATGGTAGCCCACTGTTTGAGATGGGTCTTGCAAACTGCGCCTCGTGCCTGCGCCCGGGCCTTCGACAAAGCCGGCATGAGCAGCGCCAAGAGCAGGGCAATGACGGAAATGACAACCAGCAATTCGATCAATGTAAACGCCTCTCGCTTTTTCATGGTAACGCCCTCTGTTATGATCGTTGCGTGATCGTTTATCATACGGCCATTCGCGACACAGTGCCCCGGTGTCTTACTCGCCTCCGAGCCGCTCCAGTTTGGTCACCCAATCATCAAAATGCGGGCATTTCTCGCGCATGGTCGATATACCTATGGCTTCCGAGATGGCTTTGCCCATAGCGACTTTACGGTAGCCTTTATATAAGCGGATCAGTCTTTTTGATGGAGCCGTATCCTGTCCGTCGTTGATCTCTTCCGGCTCTCTAAATTCATCCAAAACTTCTTTGATCTCACCTCTACCTACTCTGAGTTCGTTTGCAAGTATTGATGCGTCGCTGAATAACAAAGCCTCGAATTCGTGCATTTCAATATAGGGAATAAAGCGTCCGCCAACATCATGGCCTGGGAACAGTTCCAGGATATTTGCCAAAGTGGCAGCCTCTATCTTTTGTGCCTTTTCGATAGCCGTGGAAGAGCGTCGTACGCCTACATTTCCCGGCCAGCGCGGGTCTAATCTGAAGTAATCGAACATGGTGGATACGTGCGTGTCGGACCGTTGCTTAAGGAACCCAGCCACGTCTCTTTTCGCACGTTCAAACGTTATGTTTCCGCCCTTGTGTCCCGGCTTGCCGATCAGGACGGGATGCAGAAAAACGTTTCGAACAGCCATCTCCGGCGCAAGCACTTCCCTCACAAAAGTTTGCTCCGTATAGCCCTTCACCACAACATACACGTTGGCACTACTCATGAACCGGTCCTCCAGCTACGATGTTCTTGCGCCAGAGTTCCCCGAGTGAATAGTCTTCCAGCCAGTGCGCCAATTCCTTCGCATTCAATCGCTTGAAAGTAGAAGCTCCATTTTCGCGGCCAACAACAATAATATCCTCGGGTCTGAAATTGTCGATCAAGGGCGGAGATTGAGTTGAAACGATGACCTGGGTCTCTTCTGATGCTGCTTGAATCAATTCTGCCAGTATTTCGATTGCGTAGGGATGTAGCCCAAGTTCGGGCTCGTCGATAACTATCGTAGACGGAGGATCAGGTTGTAGCAAAGCCGTGGCCAGACAGATAAACCGTATCGTTCCGTCCGAAAAATGATACGGCTGCATGGGGTAGTCTGAGCCTTTTTGCTTCCAGCTTAAATTGACTTGTTCTTTCTTCCCCCTTCTTTTCGGCCTTAGTATGAAATCGCTAAAGAAAGGCATCACCAGTTTGATCGTCGCAACCACTTCATCATAACAATCGCGTTCGTCGTCTCGCAACCCCAAAAGAAAGGGTGCAATATTCGACGCATCCGGACGCAGTCTGACATTGTCCGCAGTTATTTCATCGCGTCGCATCAGAGCCGTATTGCTGGTGTCATGAAAATGATAGACGACCCAATTGGAAATCGCGTTATGAATATAGTGGCCTACTCCGTGATAGCCTGGATGAGCCACAGATTCCTCATGCCTGTTCTCAGTGATACTGCTTTCGCGACTTCCTTTCCCAATCGTTCGCCACCCTTGTTTGCGATATCTCTCCTTTTCCGCTTTTATTACAAAATTCCCTGAAACAGTTGGTTCCAACTTGAAGAAGTAGGAATTGTCTCCGAACCTGAACTCTGCCTGGATTGCTCTTGTCTGCTTAGGCCCGTTAGACAGAAAACCGTCGGCGCCGCCCTGTTCTTCGACAAAGTTGGCAAAGTTCTCGTCAACCATCGCCCGAAGCATGCGAAACAGGTCGACAAAGTTGCTTTTGCCCGCGCCGTTCGCGCCGATCATGACGTTGAGTTTTCCAAGCTCGAAATCCTCAAGCGATTTGATCGACTTGAACCCTTTTATTGTCAATTGATCTAAAGCGTTGCCCATGGTTACGTACCTTCCGTTGGCGATATATGTATCGTCAAACTCTTTTCAGAGAATCCGGCAAAACGAGACAGATCGAGAGATCCCCTGATTTCACCATATAGGTTATCAAATGTGGGGGGGAAATTCCAGCAAGAAGAGTTCATGGTGGCGTTCAGGCCTGGAAACGGCATTGGGTGTCCACACTTACCCTTGGGCGGTGCCCCGCTGCAAATGAAGCCCGGCCCGGAGGACGGGTTTGAGGTGGAAATAAATCGAACCACCTTGAGGACGGATTTGTATTTACAGGATAGACTGTGGCGTTCATAATATGAGAGTGGCTCCTTGGAAATAGGAGTCATGATGAGGAAAAAGAGAACTGGGAATTGGCCTGGTAAACTGTGATAGGAAAACGGGATATTCATTAAAGAAAGGAATCTGTTATGAGACGACTTGTATTGATGTGCCTGATTGGGGTGGTCGGCGGGTTTTTGGTGGCTGGGTGCGCTACGGCGCCTAAGAGCGCCGAGGGCAAGGCCGAACTGAACACCAAAGTTCAGAATGCCATCAGCAAGGCCAAAAAATCGGACCCCGGTTTGCAGAAATTCTTCGATGAGGCAGCGGGCTATGCCATTTTCCCCACCGTGGGCAAAGGTGCTATCGGCGTCGGCGGGGCGTATGGCAAAGGCGAGGTGTACCAGGCGGGGCAACTGGAAGGCTACTGCACGCTGACACAGGCCAGCATCGGTTTGCAACTGGGTGGTCAGGCCTACACCGAGCTGATTTTCTTTGAGACCCCGACCGCTCTGGATCGCTTCAAAACGGGCAACTTCGCCTTCGCGGCGCAGGCTTCGGCGGTCGCGCTCAGATCGGGCGCCTCAGCCAACGCGAAGTACGCGAATGGTGTCGCCGTTTTTACGATGGGAGAAGCCGGCCTGATGTACGAGGCCTCGATCGGCGGGCAAAAGTTCAGCTACGAACCGAAATAGCAAAGGGTCTGCGAGAGCGTCATTTCTCAATCTCGACAGAGTCCAACCTGAAAGTGTGATAATCTATGATACGTATGGATGTGTCGAGGAGAGTCTCAGTGCGCGCAGACGAATTTACACGGCTTAGAGTCAATTGTTGAAAGGGGTGGACCATGGGCAGAGATCGCATTCTTGGATATGCTGCATTGTTGCTGATTCTCGTTTCTCTATTGCCGCTTTTGGCGGGACAGTCCTCGGGGCCTGCTGCGGAGAGCACAGGCGCCCTCAAAGTTGAGGACAAGGCGCCTCTGTTCAACGCCAACGACCACGCGGGCAATCTCTGGCAGGCGAGCAAGGTGCTCAAGAACTGCCGGTTTTTGGTCGTCTATTTCTATCCCGCGGCGATGACCGGCGGGTGCACCGCGCAGGCGTGCGCCTACCGGGATGCTTCGGCGCCTTTGGAGCAGGAAGGGATTTCCGTGGTGGGGATCAGCGCCGATCCGGTGAGGAACCTGGCGTTCTTTCACACCGAGGACAAGCTGAATTTCCCCTTGCTGTCCGACGTGAACGGCGACATTGCTAGGCGATTCGGTGTCCCGATCAGACAAGGCGGATCCATCACGCGAACCGTTCAAAGCAAGCAGGTGACACTGGAGCGGCCGTTCACTTTTGCGCGATGGACGTTTATCGTGGATCACTCAGGCAAGGTCGTGTACAAGAACACGGGCGTCAGCCCGGCCAAGGATCCGCAAACCGTAATCGACTTTCTAAAGTCGAACGAGTGAACGGGTACTGCGTCAAAGCTGAAACAGGGTAATTGTCATTGAGAGGAGCAGAGCGAAGCGAAGCAATCTCAGGCGTTCGGTCACTCAAAAGACTGAGATTGCTTCGCTTCGCTCGCAATGACATTCGCACAG
>JARRQQ010000082.1:21955-23295 GCA_037381725.1 Sedimentisphaerales bacterium | reverse complement strand
GGAAGGTACGGACATGGTGTCGAATCTGTCAAAACTCGAAGAGGTAAATGTCCTGGTCAGTGACGCAAACTGGGCGTGGCCGGAGGCGGTGCGCTACATCTTTCGCCCGGCTGGCGTGAACCTGCTTGTGGCCGAGAATGCGACGGAATTCATCAAAATCATCGAAAGAAAGCGAATCCATACGACCATTGTCGATATGGATTCCGTGCAGTCCAACGGGCTGGCGACGATCAGAATCATTCGGATAGAGCACCCTTTGCTCCCTTGTATCCTTCTGACGAGTCACGCGGGCAAATCCCTGCTCGGAAAGGCCCTCCAACTGGACGTTTTCAGCGTGATCGGCAAGCCGGTGGATATGCAAATTCTGCGTCAGCAGCTCAACAGGCTGTTTCTCAAGAAATACAACAGCGGCATATTCGGGGAGGAATCGCCGGCTGCGAACTAAGCGCAGGCAAGGAGCATCAGGAGTATCAAACGAGAGAAAATCATTAACGTGGTTGACAGACCGATATCAGCGATCAACAGCACGAGAAAGAGTTTTTGAAAGGAGTAAGAATAAGATGAAGATTCGACCATTAGCAGACAAGGTGCTCGTTCAGCGTTTCGACGCCGAGACAAAGACAGCCGGAGGCATCGTTCTGCCTGACACCGCCAAAGAAAAACCCCAGCGAGGCAAGATCGTCAGCGTCGGCGAGGGCAAAATGCTCGACGACGGGACCGTCAGGAAACTGCAGGTGAAGAAGGGTGACATGGTGCTTTTCACGAGCTACGCCGGCACGGACGTGAAGATCGACGGCAAGGAGTATTTGATCATGAGCGAGTCGGACATCATGGCCGTGATCGAAGGGTGAAAAGGACACACACAATCAGCGACAGAATAGGAGAAAGAAGAACATGGCAGCTAAGAAGATAGCTTTTGGAACTGACGCACGCGCCTCGATTCAGAAAGGGGTGAGGAAGCTGGCCAAGGCGGTGAAGATTACCTTGGGCCCGTGCGGCAGAAACGTTGTCTTGGAAAAATCGTTCGGCTCGCCGACCGTAACCAAGGACGGTGTCACCGTCGCCAAGGAGATCGAGCTCGAAGATTCTTATGAAAACATGGGCGCGCAGATGGTCAAAGAGGTGGCCTCGAAGACGTCGAGCGTCGCCGGTGATGGGACGACGACCGCAACGATCCTGGCCGAGAGCATTTTTGACGAGGGCCTCAAGAACATCACAGCCGGGGCCAACGCGATGCAGGTCAAGCGCGGCATCGAAAAGGGCGTCGAGCAGATCATCAAAGAGCTCCAGAAGATGAGCACGACCGTCGATTCGAGCAAGCAAATCGAGCAGGTGGCCAC
>JARRQQ010000082.1:0-21949 GCA_037381725.1 Sedimentisphaerales bacterium | reverse complement strand
GCAAGAAGCTCGCTGAGGCGATGGAAAAGGTCGGCAAAGACGGCGTCATCACCGTCGAGGAAGGCCAGTCTCTGGAAACGACTGTCGATCTTGTCGAGGGGATGCAGTACGACAAAGGGTATCTCAGCCCGCACTTCATCAACAATCTGCAGAACATGACGGTCGTGCTGGACAAGCCCTACATCCGGGTGCATGAGAATAAGATAATCTCCGTTAAATAGCTCGTGCCCTTGCTCGAAAAGGTCGCCAAACAGGGCAAGCCTCTGCTGGTGATCGCCGAGGACGTCGAAGGCGAGGCGCTGGCGACACTGGTTGTCAACAAGCTGCGCGGCGTTTTGCAGGTCGCGGCCGTCAAGGCCCCGGGCTTCGGCGACAGACGAAAGGCCCTGCTCAGCGATATTGCCACCCTGACCGGCGGCGATGCCATCTTCGAGGACCTCGGATTGCAGTTGGAAAGCATCGAGCTGAGGCAGCTCGGCATGGCCAAGCGCGTCACGATCGACAAGGACACGACGACCATTATCGAGGGCGGCGGCAGCACGGAGGCGATCAAGGGCCGGATCGAGCAGATCAAGAACGAGATCGACAACTCTACCAGCGACTACGATATCGAGAAGCTGCAAGAGAGGCTGGCGAAGCTGGCCGGGGGCGTGGCCCAGATCAACGTCGGAGCCGCCACGGAAGCGGAGATGAAGGAGAAGAAGGCCCGCGTGGAAGACGCGCTTCATGCCTGCCGGGCAGCGGTCGAAGAAGGTATTCTCCCCGGCGGCGGCGTCGCGATGCTCAGGGCACTGCCCGCTCTGGATAAAATCAGGGCCCCCGGTGACGAAAAGATCGGCGTGGATATCGTCCGAAGGGCGGTCGTGGCGCCGATCAAGCAGATCGCCGGCAACGCCGGGCTGGACGGCTCGATCGTGGCTCAGAAGGTCATGGAAAGCAAGGACAAGAACTTCGGCTACGATGCGCTTCGCAAGGAATACGGGAACATGGTGAAAGCCGGCGTGATTGTGCCCACAAAGGTCGAACGGGCGGCGCTCCAGAACGGCGCTTCCATTGCTTCGTTGTTGTTAACGACGGATGCGGTGGTCAGCGAAATTCCCGAAAAGAAGGAGACGCCCCCCGCAGGGCCTCCAGGTGGCGGAATGTACTAAGAAATAGCGAACAATAAATAGCGAATATCGAATAATGAATGTCGAATGTCGAACTGAGGCGTGCCGGGAAGCAGTTTCTGCCTCAAATCGTTCTATATTCGATACTCGGCGTTCGATATTCGTTATTTTTTTGTATTTCTTAATTAGCGTTTGAAAACAACCATGAGCTTCCGCTTTTACACAAATGTCATTTCCCAGGCGTCTCGAAACTTCGCCGCCGGACTGTTCATCGTCGGATTGCTGCTGGTCGGTTTCGGCTTTCTGATCTACGTCCTCAGAGATTTGTTCGCCATCCTTTTCGCCATCGTATTCGTTGTAGCCGGGATTGGCTGCGGAGTGACCGCCGTCAAGATCTTCTGGACCCTGTACAGGTTGGACAAAACTGTCTCCGACGATTCCGACCCCTATCGGAAGAACGTTCGCATTCACATCGAAGATCATCACGATTTTTGAGGCATCCCGGCGAGACTTGGCTTGTCCCGTCGCTGCGTCACTTTGCGGTCGGTGTCCGGAAGAAACAAGTGCCGCTTTCCAGTGAGAAGTCACCCTATTTTTCAGAAGTCCACCGGCTTTTGTCATTCCGAGCGGAGTCGAGGAATCTGGCTCGCAATCGTATGAGCTCTGCCTTTCCAAACCAGATTTCTCCGCTCGCTGCGCTCGGTCGAAATGACAAGGAACGTGGGCGTTCCAGCCGAAACGGCAAAAGAGTGCCGGCGTTCCGGCAGAAATGACAAGGGAGCGGGGCGTTCCAGCCGAAACGGCAAAAGAGCATTGTAGGGTGTGCAACTTGTTGCACACGCGGTTGCTTGCATTGTGGCTACGCCAACTCAATCCGCGTGGGCAAAAAACGACATTTGCCCACCCTGTGCAAGGCTTTCTCTCTTTCAGGAATCGCCCGGGCGTTTCTTGAGTGTCACGCCGAGGCCGCTGCCCTCCTTGTGCAGGAAGATCGTTTCCAGTTTCGGATTGGTGGTGACGGCCTTGAGATAGTCCTGCATCTGGTCGGCGACGTCGGTGGTATTGTGGGCCAGAATCAAACCGCCCGGACGCACGAGGGGTAGCAGTTTGTTGAGATAATCGAGATAGCCGTCTTTGTCGGCGTCGATGAACACGATGTCGATCTGTTCTTTAAGCTCTGTGACCTTCTCGTGAGCGTCGCCCACGATGATCGTCACGAGCTGATCGACTCCGGCCCGCCGAAAGTTCTCGCGCGCCAGCGCCGCCCGGAAGGGATCGATCTCGTAGGTGGTTATCTTGCCGCCTGTGGTGCGAAGGGCCAAGCAAAACCAGAGGGTCGCGTAGCCGTTCGAGGTGCCGATCTCGACCACGTGTTTGGAGTCTGTCGCCTCCGCAAGCAAGCGCAACACCTTCCCGTCCTCCGGCGGCACGCTCAGTAGCCCGCTGTTCTCGCCGTGCAGCATCTGCTCGAGGACGTTGAGAATCCTCTTCTCACCCGTGCTGTGGTCTTGCCCGGAAGCCATTCCAGGCCCGTCATTGTCTTTTTGAGCTACCAGACTGTCGGCTGCCAGGAGAATGACTGCCGCCACGATCATCGAGATGGTCGCCCTTCGCATTGCCGCCCCTTTCAAAGACCGCGCCTTTTCATCATCTTGCCGCTGCGCAAACCCGCTTGCGCGCACGCAAATCCACCTGCGCACTCTATTGCGGATCGCAGAAGAAATCCACAGAAATATCGGCGGCGCTGAAGGGCGGAGAACGGCTGGCTATTGGCCCTGGCGCTTCTTGAGTGTTACCGTGACGCCTTGGGCCTGGACGGTTTCCAGGCTGGGATTCTTGGTAATCGCGTCGACGTAGTCCCGCCCGGTGCTCTCGATATTGTGTGAGAGGATCAATCCGCCCGGGCGAACCAGGGGCAGCAGCTTGTTCAGGTAGTCCAGGTAGCCCTCTTTGTCCGCGTCGATGAAAAGAACGTCGATAGGTTCCTTGATCCTCGTGACCGTCTCGTGGGCGTCTCCCATGACCTGTGTCACAAGCTGATCGACGCCGGCCCGCTTGAAGTTCTCCAATGCCGCCCGGCCTTCGTCAATATCGTGAGTCGTCAGCTTTCCACCCGTCGTCCGAAGGGCAAGGCAGAACCAGATGCCGGAGTACCCGTTGGACGTGCCGATCTCGACGACGTGCTTGGCGCCGACGGACTCCGTGAGTAATCGCAGAATCCTGCCGTCTTCCCGGGGCACGTTCATCATGCCTCGGCTCTGGTTTTGATCCATGTCCTCCATGACGCTCAGGATCTTCCTCTCCTCTTCGTTGGCTCCGAGCGGGGGCGTCCCTAGGGCGGGTGAAAAGCCCGGCCGCGGGCCTCGTCTTCCACCGAAACCTCTGCCCGGCGGCTGAGCGGTCAGGCTCTCCACAATAACGACTGACAAGACCACCGGCAAAACAACGAACATCATCTTTTTCAACATCTGGCACTCCTTTCAAAATATAGTGATATGGACCCGACAGGATAGTGGCTGATTTTTGGAAAAGGTAACCGCCGCGTGATGATTTTTTCGCTTTTTCCCGGGTGCCGACCATTACCTCTTGTCGAGGCGAATCGTGGCGCATGAAGGTCGCGTCCGCGTTGCCTATCCTCGTCCGAGCATGTCGGCGACGGCGCGGATGTGCTCCGGGGTCGTTCCGCAACAGCCTCCCACCAGCTTCGCGCCGGCCCGGCGGCACGCCGCGATGCCTTCGGCGAATTGCGCCGGGGCCATTTCAAACACGGTCTTGTCTACAACCAGTTTGGGCTTGCCGGCATTGGGCTGGGTCAGAATGGGCAATGACGTTGCCGACCGCATTTCCGCGATCACGATGGCCATCTGGGCTGGATCGAGACTGCCGCAATTGGCGCCAACGGCATCCGCCCCGGCTTCCGTCAGGGACCGAGCGCACTGCTTGGCGGAGTCGCCCATGATCGTTCTGCCGCCTTTTTGCTCCGTATCGAACGCCATCGAGACCATCACCGGCAATGAGAAGCCCTCCTCACACGCACGAAGGGCACACAGCGCTTCGCGCAGATCGAAGACCGTCTCGATAATGAACCCATCGACGCCCGATTCCGCCAGGACCTCCGCCTGCTCCTTGAACGCATCGTAGAACTGCGACTCTTTGTATGTGCCGTAAGGTTCGAGCAATTGGCCCGTCGAGCTGAGGTCTCCAAGGACGTATCGCTCCTTCCCCGCGGCCTGCCTTGCCAGCTCCGCGCCCGCTCTGTTCACGTCGTGAACCGAAATCTCGATGTTGTGGGTTTCGATGAAGATGCGGTTCATCGTCAGCGTGTTCGTCGTCAGAGCGTCGCACCCACACTTGGCGTATTCTTGCAGGATCTCGAGCACGATCTCCGGTGCATCGAGGTTATTGCTGGCCCGGCCCATCACGCCGCGCTTGTCCAGCTCGGTACCAATAGCTCCGTCGAGTAAAATGACGTCCTGACTTTTCAAGGCCGACAGTAGATTCATCCGTATTCTCTTTTTGGTGCCAGTGTGTCTATTCAACTCCCAGTCTGGTCAGCTCCTCTTTAACTTGGGTGGCGCTCTCGAAAAGGACCGTATGAAGTCCCACGTCCTTTGCTCCTTGTAGGTAGTCGGGCCGGTCGTCTATGAAGACGGCCTGCTCCGCTTGCGAGCCGAGCCGTTCAAGCGTGATTTCGTAGAGCCTCCGCTGAGGCTTCATCAATCCCTCTTCGCAAGAGAAAACGAGCACATCGAACATATCGTAGCCGAGCTCGTGGAAGAAATTCGTCGCCGGAAGCTCGGTATTGGACAAGAGGGCCGTTTTGTAGCGTTTGCGGTGCAGGGATGAGGCGAGCGAGAACATCTCCGACTTCGGGACATAGGCGGACCTGAACGCATCGAACCATAGCGACGGCGCCTTCGGCGTCGGCTCACCGAGCTTTCGAGCTACTTGCTCCCAGAACGTCGCCTCGTCGATCAGACCCTTGTGAAACTCATCCAGGCACGAATCATGTACCGGCGTGTACTGCTCCTCCGGCACACCGAACGCTTCGGCGCAGTACCGCAACAGCCCCGGCCTCGGGTCGTCAATCAATACGCCTCCCCAATCGAATATGACAGACTCTATTCTTTCCATCCTGAGCGACCTAAACAATAGAGATTCCCACAATTTTCCCACGGGACAATACAGGGATTCGACGAACATATCAACATTTTTCCGTCACTTGGAGGGGATGCCTTTGGTCTTTGACGGGCGGCTTATTGCGGTCTATAATCGTGCCGATTCTCTGAGGACAAAAAGATGGAGTTGATTCTAACGGTTGTTATTGGCGTTCTGCTCGTGGTCGTGTTAGGGCTTCTGGTCTGGCTGATCGTCACGAGTTCGGCGAACGCCGCGAAAATGGCGGGCCAGCAGGCTGCCGTCGGACTTTTACAACAGCAATTGGAAGCCTTGCGAGCGGCCCAGGAGAAGACCTCGGAGAAATTGCAGGAATCGCTCAAGTCCGGCCAGGACACGCTCAGCCAGAATCTTCAATCCAGCCGGAAAACCCTCGGCGAGCTGCACACCCAGATCGGCGAATTGCAGGGCACCAGCAAGCAGATGATGCAGATCGGGACCGAGGTCAGGCGGCTCCAGAATATTCTCAGCTCGCCCAAGCTTCGCGGGCAAATGGGCGAATGGTCGCTCGAAAATCTTCTCGCCCAAATTCTCCCGAAGGACAGCTATAAGCTCCAGTCCACGTTCAGGGACGGCAAGACGGTCGATGCGCTCGTCCAATTGGTCGATTTCTCGGTTCCCATCGACGCCAAGTTTCCGCTGCCGGGTTTCGAGAACGTGGTCAAAGCCGAGAACGAGCAGGAAAAGGTAAGACTTCGCAAGCAATTCATCAAGGACGTGAACAACCACATCGAGAAGATCTCCGGCGACTATATCCGGCCCGCCGAAGGCACCCTGGATTTCGCTATCATGTACATCCCCGCTGAGAACGTCTATTACGAGACGATTGTCAAGTATCCGGGCGAAACACAGAACATTTTGCAGCACTGTTTCGATAAGAAAGTCATCCCCGTATCGCCGAATCTGCTGTATGCGTACCTGATGACGGTGACGATGGGCCTCCACGGTTTGCAGATCGAAAAGCAAGCCGCCGAAATCCGCCAGAACCTCAAGAAGCTCAATGCCTCCTTCGCCGACTTCGGGGGCACTTGGGACATCCTTGGCAAGCACCTGCGGAACGCCTACAGCCAATACGACGAAGGCCAAAAAAAGCTCGACCGCTTTGGGATGCAGCTCGATCAAATACAGGAAGATGATTCGACAGAACGGGCACATTGATTGACGAGAGTATTCGTGCCGGCTAATATGATCGTGTGAGGCAATGAATATAGATTCTTTGGATTTCATCAAATCTTGCATTGAGCGCCGCAGAATCCGGTGGACGTACCACGTTAATATGCGGTTGAGAGGTCGGTTCATACGCCGGGATGCCATTCTCTCATCAGTGGACAGATATGAGATCATCGAAGAATATCCAAAAGACAAGTATCTGCCGAGCTTTCTGGTGTATACCAAATATCAAGGACAGATCATTCACGTTCAGATAGCAGTCGATCTTGAAAATAGTTTCGTAACAATCGTGACTGCATACAAACCGAGTCTCGATAAATGGGAAAAGGACTACAGAACAAGGAGAAAACCATGACGTGCCATAATTGCGGAGGCAGCTTGGAAAATCTCATTACCAACTTGCCTTTCAAGCTAAGCGATGATTGTATCGTGATTATCAAGGGGCTTCCCGTTTTGCAGTGTCGAAATTGCAGCGAATATGTCATTGAAGACCAAGTCATGGAGAAAATCGACATTATCCTGGATAAGATCGACACAACCGCAGAGCTCGAAATTCTAAGCTACGCTGGATAGGACAATACCCCGATTCTACCAGGGGCCTTTACGAGATTCTAATCAGACACTCCTTTCAAAAGTCATATGTAAGGACACATACCATGCCAGAAAAATACGATTGCATTATCATCGGTGCCGGGCCGGCGGGGTTGGCGGCGGGGCTTTATACGGCGCGGGACCGGCTTAATACTCTGATCCTCGAGAAGTTCATGCCGGGCGGGCAGATCAGCACGACCGACCGGATCGAAAACTACCCCGGCATCGAGCGGATCGACGGGGCGGGGCTGATCCAGGTCATGCAAAAGCAGGTCGAGAGCTTCGGCGCCGAGATCAGGACCGGCAGCGAGGTAACCGGCCTGGAGAAACTCGAAGACGGTCCCATCACCGTGACGTGCGACAAGGACAGATTCGTCGCAAGGGCGGTCATTCTCGCCCCTGGCAGCGCTTATCGCCATCTCGACATCCCCGGCGAGGATCAATTTCGCGGCTCAGGCGTGAGCTATTGCGGGACGTGTGACGCCCCGTTCTTCAGGGGAAAGCATGTCGTGTCGGTTGGCGGAGGCAATACCGCGGTCGAAGAGACCCTTCACCTGACCAAGTACGCCGAGAAGGTCACCATACTCCACCGTCGGGACGAATTCCGAGCTTCAAGGGTTCTCGTCGAGGAGCTTCTCGCGAAGGCCAACGAGCCGAATTCGAACCTCACGATCAAATACAGTACCGTCGCCACCGCCATCCAGGGCGACGGCAAGGTCCGATCGGCCAGGCTCAAGGACGTCAAGACCGGCCGGGAGGAGGATTATCCGTGCGACGGCGTCTTCATTTTTGTGGGCATGGTGCCGAACACCGGTTTTCTGAGGGGTTTTGTGGAGTTGACGGACCAGGGCTTCATCAAGTGCGACTGTGCCTATCTTCGCACAAGCGTGCCCGGCGTCTTCGTGGCGGGCGATTGCCGAATCGGGGCGGCCATGCAATTGGCCACTGCCGCGGGCGACGGGGTCGTCACGGCCATGATGCTCAAGCAGTACTTCAGAGACCCGAACTGGTGGAACGCCCAGGTCACTGATCTTCTTCCGCCGGGCGGATGGTAAACCTGAGCCGGATTTGCCCCTTTTTCCGCTTCTTCATTGACGACCTCCACCTCGTGGGCTACGATGGCAAACAGATGACCGGGCACGGATGCCCGGATCGTAGGAATCCGTGGGCTTATGTTGAAAGGATATACTCATGGCTGCTAGTGTAATGGAGCTGGACGACGCTACTTTCGATAAGACCGTTCACGAATCTGAGGTTCCCGTGCTCGTTGATTTCTGGGCGCCCTGGTGTGGGCCGTGCAAGATGATTGCTCCGATCGTTGAGGAAATCGCCGAAGAATATGCGGACAGAGCCAAAGTCTGCAAGCTGAACACCGACGACAGCCGCGACTAATTATTTTCAAGGACGGCAAGGATCAGAAGAAGTGGGTCTGCCTGACCAGCAAGAAGGACCTCGCAGTAGCCATCGACGAGTTGCTCTAAGCGCAATTGAAGCGAGAACTCACTAAGTCAATAGCGGCGGTGGCGATATTTGTGGCCGGGGCGCTGTGTACCGGCTGCCAAACGATGGTGCCGCGCCACGAGCGAGAGACCGTTTCCCTGTCCGGCCAGTGGCTCTTCAGCCTGGACCCCAACGACGTCGGCGAGCGCCAGAAGTGGTACGATCGCGAGTTGACCGATACCATCAAGGTGCCCGGCTCGACGGTCGAGAACGGCTACGGGGATGACATTTCCGTCGATACGAAATGGACGGGATCGATCATCGACCGGTCGTGGTTCACCGACCCCAAGTACGAAAAGTACCGCCAACCCGGTTCCATCAAAATCCCGTTCTGGCTGACGCCCTTGAAGCATTACGTCGGGCCTGCCTGGTACCAAAGGCAGGTCGATATACCGGAGGATTGGCGAGGCAAGCGAATCGTACTGTTCCTGGAACGGTGCCACTGGGAGACGAAGGTTTGGGTGGATGGGGTCGCCGCCGGGATGCAAGACAGCTTGTGCACGCCGCATCGATACGATCTCAGCGAGTTGATGACGCCCGGCCGGCACGTGCTGACCGTTCGCGCGGACAATTCGATCAAGTATGACGTTGGCGTGAACGCGCACTCAGTCAGCGACCACACCCAGACGAATTGGAACGGCCTGATCGGTCGCATCGAATTGCAGGCGACCGACCGAATATGGATCAGCGACGTTCAGGTCTACCCCGACGTTCGCAACAAATTGGCGAAGCTGCGAATCACGATCAGCAATCATTCAGGCCGGTCCGTCCGCGGCACGCTCGACATAAGGGCCAAAAGCTGGAACGCAAAGAAGCACCATGCACCCCCACGCAAAAGCGTCGAATTCACCGCGTCGGGATCCGAAACCGTCGTCGAAGTAAACTATGCGATGGGTGACAAAGTGCTGTTGTGGGATGAATTTTCGCCCGCTCTTTATGAGCTGACGGTTCGCCTTATGGGTACGACGGACAAGGGCGCGTTCCATGACGAGAAAAGCGTGTCGTTCGGGATGCGCGAATTCGGCACGAGGGGAACACAGTTCACGATAAACGGCAAGCCGACCTTTCTTCGCGGGACGTTAGAGTGCTGTATTTTTCCGCTGACGGGATACCCGCCGACGGACGTCGAAGCGTGGCTGCGAATCCTTCGGATAGCCAAGGCTTACGGCCTTAACCACCTGCGCTTCCATTCCTGGTGTCCGCCGGAAGCGGCGTTCGAGGCCGCCGACCGAATGGGATTCATGTTTCATATCGAATGCGCCGCCTGGACACGGGTCGGTGACGGCGAGCCTATCGACAAATTCATCTACGCCGAGAGCGACCGCATTCTCAAGGACTACGGCAACCACCCGTCGTTTTGCATGTTAGCCTACGGCAACGAGCCGGCCGGCCCCAATCAGAAGAGGTTCCTCGGCGACCTCGTCAACTATTGGAAAGCGAAGGATCCCCGAAGGCTTTACACCAGCGCCGCCGGATGGCCCATCATCCCTGAGAATCAATACGACAGCACGCCTGCCCCTCGCGGCCACCAGTGGGGCGCGGGCCTGCGCAGCCGCTTCAACGCTAAGCCGCCCGAAACGTGCACCGACTACCGTGATATCATCCAGGACTACAACGTCCCCGTCGTTAGCCATGAGATCGGACAATGGTGCGTCTATCCCAATTTCAAGGAGATCGCCAAGTACAAGGGCGTTTTGCGGGCACGTAATTTCGAGATCTTTCGCGACTCGCTCGAAGCCCATCACATGCTCGACCAAGCGGACGATTTCCTCATGGCTTCGGGCAAATTGCAGGCCATGCTGTACAAACAAGAGATCGAATCCGCCTTGCGGACACCCGGCTTCGGCGGCTTCCAACTTCTCGATTTGCACGACTTCCCCGGCCAGGGAACCGCGCTGGTCGGCATTCTCGATCCCTTCTGGGACTCGAAAGGCTACGTCGAGGCGGACGAGCATCACCGCTATTGCTGTGAAACCGTCCCGCTCGTCCGGTTGGAAAGACGCACCTGGACCACCAGTCAGAAATTCATGGTGGACGTGGAGATCGCCCATTTCGGACCCGCCGCGATCCGCGACGCTCTGCCCGTCTGGTCCATTCGCTATGCGAACGGCAAAGAGTTCTCGTCCGGCCGGCTACCTCGGGTCACGATCCCGATAGGCAATGGCTTCCATTTAGGGAAAATCAGTGCGCGGCTGGAAAACGTCAAGGCGCCCGCAAAGCTCACGTTGTCCGTCGGGCTTAGAGGGACGCCGTATGTAAACGACTGGGACATTTGGGTATATCCGGCTGAGCTTGATACCCAGCCGCCGAAAAAAGTGCTTGTCACCGACAGTTTCGATGAGCAGGTTGTGGCTGCCCTGAAAGAAGGTCAGAAGGTACTGCTCATGCCGCCCTTGAATTGCATCAACAGCAACGTCCCCGCCGGCTTTACGACGATCTTCTGGAATACGCAATGGACGAGACGGCAGCCGCCGCACACGTTGGGAATTCTCTGCGATCCGAAACATCCCGCTCTGAGGCAATTCCCCACCGAATTCCATAGCAACTGGCAATGGTGGGACCTCGTGACCAAGTCGAGGTTCATGGTGCTCGACGATCTCGGGCCGGACTTGCGGCCCATCGTTCAGGTGATCGACGACTGGAACACCAATCGCAAACTCGGTCTTCTCTTCGAGGCGAGGGTAGGCAAAGGCAAACTGCTCGTGTGCAGTATGGATTTGCGGAGCGATCTCGAACATCGCCCCGTCGCGCGGCAAATGCTTTACAGCCTACTGGACTATATGAACCGTTGGGCGTTCTCACCTAAGCTAAAACTGGATGCGGAGTCTATTCGAAGCTTATTGAAGACGCCGCCTCTTTTGAGCGACGCGAAAGTGGTCATGGTGGACAGCGAGACCCCGGGCTATGAGGCAAGCAACGCGATCGACGGCAACCCGGATACTATCTGGCATACCGCCTGGGAGCCGACTGCCGCGCCCTATCCCCACGAAATTCAGATCGAGCTTACCGAGGGCCGCGAGATCACAGGATTCACGTACCTGCCCCGCCAGGACATGACGAACGGGTGGATCGACGAGTACGAGGTCTACGTCAGCCCCGACGGCCAAAACTGGGGTGATCCAGCGGCGACGGGAAGATTCGAGAAGAGCCGGGACCAGAAGAAGATTCTCTTTAGTGAGGCGTGCAAAGGCCGGTTCTTCCGTTTTGTCGCTTTGTCGGGATTCGACGGCCAGGCGTTCGCCTCCGCTGCGGAGATAGGCCTGATTACCGAATGAGTAGCTGGTAGCACGGTGTTGCCCCTACGGTCAGTCGCGTTGTCGCCAACTTGTTGCCGATCTTGCGTTTAGCGTTTTCCGGGCTACCAGCAGAAAGGCTGGGTAGAATCGTTCTTGCTGGGTCGAAGGATAGGGCAACGCAGGCGTGCGACCCGAGCGTCGAACCCAGTGGCTATACGGCAGGAAGGGCTTGGTTTCCGCCGAGCCCTTCTTCACTCTGCGGGCAGCCCGATAAGCGAAAAACGCAAAGGGTGGCAGCTTCCGCCGAAGGGCGCCCCATAGGGAAAGCCGAAGCTTGGGGATGGCTTCTCTCGCCCAGTGAGTGAAGTAGCGTTTATTCTGGAGACTATGAAGGAGCAGCAGACAAATCTACCAGGCCGGCAGGTTAACTACAACATGGCCTTTATCTGGCTGGTTTGCCTGGTCGCGGCGATGGGGGGATTGCTGTTTGGCTACGACTGGGTGGTCATCGGCGGGGCCAAGCCGTTCTACGAGCCTTATTTCGCCATCACGGACGAAACGCCCTTCTTGCGGGGCTGGGCGCAGAGCAGCGCTCTGGTTGGCTGTCTCGTCGGTGCCGTCTTGGCCGGGATCATCAGCGACAAGTCCGGCCGAAAGCGCCTGCTCATTCTCTCGGGCCTGCTTTTCACCGCCTCCGCCGTCGGTACCGCGTTTGCCTGGAGTTTCCTCTTTTTCAACGTGTTCCGTATTATCGGGGGCATTGGCATCGGACTGGCTTCCAGCCTGTCTCCCATGTACATCGCGGAGATTTCGCCGGCCAAGATGCGGGGGCGATTCGTCTCGATCAACCAACTCACGATTGTGATAGGCATTCTCGCGGCCCAGCTCATCAACTTCGCTATCGCCCAGGAGGTCCCGCAAGACGCAACCGCCGAGTACATACTGACCTCATGGAACGGCCAGCACGGCTGGCGGTGGATGTTCGGAGCCGAAACGGTCCCCGCCTCTCTTTTCTTTCTGTTGATGTTCTTTGTGCCCGAGAGTCCGCGCTGGCTGCTCAAATACGGCAGGGACAAACAGGCGAGCCGTATCCTAAGCCGGGTCGGAGGTAGCGAGTACGCCGGCTTTGAAATCAGGGACATAAAGAACACCCTTGCACGCGAAGAGATTGCGAAGGTCAATTTTCGCGACCTGCTCGAGCCGAAGCTGCGCAAGATCGTCGCGCTGGGCGTCTTCTTAGCGGTTTTTCAACAATGGTGCGGCATCAACGTGATCTTCAATTACGCCCAGGAGGTCTTTGCGGCGGCGGGATATGACATCAGCGCCATCATGTTCACCATCGTTATCACGGGCGTCGTGAACCTAGTGTTCACGTTTGTGGCGATTCACACGGTGGATCGGCTCGGGCGGCGCATCCTCATGCTGATTGGCGCTGGCGGCTTAGCGGGGATTTATGCCGTCCTTGGTTTGGGCTACTACCTGGGAAGCACCGGGGTACACATGCTGATCCTCGTGGTCTCGGCCATCGGTTGCTACGCGATGTCCCTGGCGCCGATTACGTGGGTCGTGATCTCGGAGATATTCCCGAATCGAATACGCGGAGCCGCGATGTCTATAGCGGTGTTCAGCTTGTGGGTCGGCTGCACGGTTCTGACGCTGACGTTTCCCTATCTAAAGGCCGGCCTCGGCGCCCACGGGGCCTTCTGGTTGTACGGTGTCATCTGCGTTATCGGCTTCGTCGTGATCTTTTTGAAACTGCCCGAGACCAAGGGCAAGTCCCTGGAAGAGATCGAGCGCGAGCTGGTCGATTGAACAAGCAGTGAACGAATCGGGAAACAGTTCTTGCAGCTTGGACCCTCCATTTGGTATATTGGGGTGTGGTGATCGTGAAAATGTGGAGCCTATTCGAGGTGGATAATCATGAGAGAGATTTCACACGGATCCGTCGATAGACGAAGCTTCATTAAGATGGGCCTGGCTGCCGCGGGGGGCGTATTTGTCATGGGAGCGGAGCGAAGCTTCGGATCCGACAGCAGCGCCAAAGAGATTACGCACTGGGCGTTTTTGTCGGATACGCACATCCCGGCTGACGTTGAGAACAATTATCGCGGTTTCTACCCGTACCGGAACCTAAAAAAGATCGTTCCGGAGATCGCATCTGCTTTGCCGGGAGGGGTCGTGATGACCGGTGATCTGGCTCGCCTGACGGGTCAGCCGGGCGATTACGCCAACCTTAAGAAACTTCTGACGCTGCTCGCCGAGAGAATGCCGGTCTATCTGGCGCTCGGCAACCACGACAATCGTGACAACTTCATTAAGGCGTTCGCAGAAACGCCAGGTGAAAAACAGCCCATCAAAGGCAAGCACGTTGTCGTTGTCAACAAGGGGCCCGTCCGCCTGATCTTGCTGGATTCGCTTTTTTTGACGAACAACGCAGCGGGCCTGTTGGGGAAAGCCCAGAGACAGTGGCTCGAAGCCTATCTGAAAAAATGCGACGATAAGCCCGTGGTTCTTTGTTTCCATCACACGTTGGGAGATGGCGATGGCGATTTGTTGGACGTGCCGCGTCTGTTTCCCATTATCGAGCCGATCCGTAAGGTGAAGGCCATGGTATTTGGGCACTCCCATGTCTACGCATACTCTCAGCACGGGGACATCCACCTGATCAACCTTCCCGCAGTAGGATACAATTTCAACGATGCCCAGCCGGTCGGCTGGGTGGAGGCCCGTTTGGGCAGCCAAGGCGGTGATTTTACTCTCCACGCCGCAGGAGGCAGCAAGGACAAGGACGGGAAAACAACTAAGCTGACTTGGCGATCGTAACAACAGGACGGGCTTAAGATGCTCCTTTCCGCACGGATGCAAAAAAAGCATTGGGTCATCGAAGCCCCGGACGACCGCTCTGCGGGGCTGGCCAAATCGCTCAGGGTCTCGCCCCTTCTGGCCCAGGTTCTCATCAATCGCGGAATCACCGATACCTCGACCGCGTCGGTCTTTCTCAGGCCCAAGTTGACGGACCTGATCGATCCCAGTGAAATGCCGGGCATCGCACCGGCCGTGCAACGCCTAAAACAAGTCATCGCGAACAAGGAGAAAGTCACCCTGTACGGCGACTACGACGTGGACGGCATTACCGGCGTTGCGATTCTTTGGCAGCTTCTGAGGTTGCTCGGTGCCGACGTGGATTATTACATTCCCCATCGCGTTGACGAGGGCTACGGCTTGAACGTCGAGGCCGTCGAAAGCTTGGCAAGATCCGGCAGCCGGCTCCTGGTGACTGTCGATTGTGGCGTCACGGCGTTTGACGCCGCCGAGCGCGCCGGCCAGTTGGGCCTCGACTTAATCATCACCGATCACCACCAGCCCGATACCCGATTGCCGAAAGCCGTCGCCGTCGTGCACCCGGCGCTGGACGAGTCCTACGCGAACCAGGATTCCGCCGGAGCGATGGTCGCCTTTAAGCTGGCCTGGGCGCTCGCCAATGAATTCAGCCCGGGCCGAAGGCTCGAACCGCAATTGAGACAGTTTATGCTCAGTGCTACGAGCTTAGCGGCGATGGGCACGGTCGCCGACGTCGTGGACTTGCGGGGCGAAAACCGGGTCCTGACGAGCTATGGCCTCAAGGCGCTGCCCGAATGCAAGCTTTCCGGTATCCAGGCCCTCATCGAGACGGCGGGTCTGACGGGGAGCCGGCTCGACAGTTTTCACATCGGGTTTCGCCTGGCGCCGATGCTCAACGCGGCGGGCCGGATGGGGCACGCGCGGCTGGCCGTCGAGCTGCTCACGTCAGATTCCCCCGCCCGGTCCTTGCAGATCGCCGAGTATCTCAAAGAGCAAAACAGTCAGCGCCAACAGTGCGAGCGCAAGATTTTCAAGCAGGCGTGCGAGATGATCGCCGAGCGGGACCTGAACCACCCCGACCGCAAGAGCATCGTTCTTGCGAGCGAAGACTGGCACACCGGTGTCATCGGCATCGTCGCGTCGCGGATCGTGGATAAGTTCTATCGCCCGACGATTATGTTCAACGCCGGGGCGACGGAGAACGGCCTGGCCCAGGGTTCCGGCCGTTCCATACCCGGCTTTTGCCTGCTCAGCGCCATCAAGGCCTGTGCTTCTCACCTGAACAGCTTTGGCGGGCACACGATGGCCGCCGGCCTAACCATCGAACCCGAGAAAATAGACCAGTTCGCAACCGAATTCGAGGCTTATGCCTCGCAGAACCTCAAGAGAAGTGACACCGCCGCGAAGCTCCACATCGAAGCACTGGTTCCGCTGGCGGAATTTCGCAGAGGGACGGTCAACGAGTTGCAACAACTCGGCCCCTTCGGCCAGGGCAATCCGGAGCCGACGTTTGCCACGAAAGGCGTGCGCCTGATCGGCCCGCCCAGAAGGGTCGGCACCGGCCGAGACCATCTCCAGCTCGCCATCACCGACGGCACCGCGTCGGTGCGCTGCATTGGCTTTCGATTCGGCAAGCTTGAAAAGAAGCTGCTGGAGACGGAATTTTTTAATGTGGCCTACCAGCCGAAGATCAACACCTACAACGGCAACACCAACGTAGAATTCGTCATCACGGACATCCAGTTCGAATAATCGAGCGCGCGAATGCGTGATCATCTCAAACCGCCTGCAAGACTCTCCACCAGTCACTCGGGGCTTGACTATTTGGCCCACGGTATGTAGAGTGCAGCCGGTTAAGAATCGTTCGATAATATCGGGAAAGCCATGGTATTTTTCCACGAGAAGGGCATAGATGCTATCAAAAAGGCGGCTGAGGGGGCAAGAACGGGCCTCATCTGCACACCTTACTACAGCGAACGTGATTTGGCGCTGCTGGATCCGTTCTTTGATGCTGCCCAAAAAGGTTGAATTCTGGACACGCTTCAGCCCTCTCGACTGGCGAGCCGGTGTTGCTGATATGGCAGCCCCACCCTCAAGCGAGTATTGCCTGTCGTTGCCAGGATGCTCCAAACATCAGGAAGAAAAGATGGCTAAGATTGACTTCATGGACGAAATCCTTTTGGGGGATTGCCTGGACCTTTTCTCGAAGGTTCCCGACAACGCCGTTCAGACAATACACACAAGTCCTCCCTACAACATAGCCAGGAATTACAATGGCTATGACGACAGACTCAGCCGGAAAGATTATTTGGATTTTATCGAAAGAGTTCTTCGTGAGTGCAAAAGGACCCTGGTCCCGGGAGGGGCTCTTTTTTGGCAAACCGGGTACACGACCGAACGCAGCGAATATATAACGCCCCTGGACCACCTTACGTTCAATCTGTTTCAGGAGCTTGGGTTTCGACTGAAAGACCGAATCATCTGGCGTTATTGGGGAGGTATGGCTTTCAAGTCGAAATTCACAAACAAGCACGAGACCATTCTTTGGTGGGTTAAACCCGCTCACGGTACCAGCAAGTCGAAATTCGACGTATTCCCCGTTCGTGAGGCGACCAAATTCCCCGACGCTCGAAATAATCTTTTTGGGCGCAATCCCGGCAATGTTTGGGAAGTAGACCGCGTGGCGTTCGGGAGCAATGACCAGACGTCGCACATAGCGGTCTTTCCGGAAGAAATATCCGACAGGATTATTTTGGCTACAACTGATAAGAACGATTTGGTACTCGATCCTTTTTCAGGCAGCGGGACGGTCTGCAAGGTCGCCAAGTCGCGGAACCGGCATTTCCTGGGATTTGAGATAAGTCCTCATTATCATGCTGAATCAGTTCATCGCGTGTCTCTCCAGGCGAGGGGTGAGCTCATGAGTGTCCTGTCGGAGATTATCAAGGAACACGTGTGCCGTGTTGGGCAAACCAGAAAACTGAGCACGATTGCCGAGAAGCTCGCTGCAGTTTTGCATCCACTATCCTTGGAGCCATACGAGCATTTGGTCACAAGGACTTATTCGGACGCCCTATGCCAGGGACGGGAAGACGTCGTCAGGAAGTCTGATAAAATAGCTCTTTGGAAAGCGTTGGAAGAGATCCTGCCTTACGATGATTCATGCGAGCCAAGCAGGGATCCCGCCGGCCTCATGTTTCTTGTCGATCGCGCCTATGCGAAAGCATATAAGTTGCACAAAGTGCACAGCAGTGCAATGCGATTTCATTGTGTCGCCCGCTGGATCAATGAATTGAAAGACACCCTTGGACAGAACAAGCAAACCGGGTGGAAGAAGATCCTAAGATCTCTGGCGGATAGTGAACCGGGAACGTACGACCTTGTCAACGATGGGATCACAGTGCTTGGTGGTGTAGAGAAAGCAAAAAAGGTGGAGGACATAGAACGCAAGAGGACTTCTCGAAAGGTTTCAAGAAGGGAGACTGCAAATACATTGTTTCAGTGAGACAAAATTCGCAGGTACTCAACTCTGTTTCACGTTCAGGTTGCCCACAGAAGGAATCCGGGAAACCTACTTATTCAAAATGACCTTTTCGACTTTGAACTGGCCTATGGTGGAGGCGAGGTTGAAGAAATCCTCGGGGTTGCCGTTGCCGATGGCCAGGGCGATGTGGCCGGCGTCGTAGCCGCCCCGGCCGCCCCCTCGGAACGAGGCGTCGAGTCCGATCCATTTGCCGCCCACGTAGGCCTGGGTCCAGGCGTGTCCTCCGAAGCCGCGATGGCCGGCAAAGTCGTTTACGTACGCCACTCCGACGACGACCCGGGCGGGAATTCCCACCGCCCGGCACATGGCCGCCGTGAGCACGGCAAATTCCGAGCAGTCTCCCTGCCGGCTGGCCGCGACCTCCGCCGCCGACGCATAGCCGACGGAAAGGCTCCTGTTTTCGACGTATTCGCTCACAAATGCCTCGATCTTTTTGGCCGCTTCAGCGGCGTCTTTTGTATCGCCGACGGCCCGCCGGGCGAGGGCGACCACGTCCTTGTCGTCGGCCTGGAGAAATCGCGTCGGCTTCATCGCTTCGAGTATGGCCGGGTCCGAGCCGTCGTAAGGAAATCCCGCTCCGGGACGTCCGCCCACGGGTTTGACCGTCAAGGTCACATTGCCGTTGCCCAGGTGCTCGACATGCTGATTGTCGTCGGAAGGGATGGTCAGATTCGTGGCCCCTTCTATCGGAACCAAATCGTACGTAACGGACTTCGCGGAAGCCAGATTGTACAGCGGCTTCGGACTAGCCAGGAACATTTTGTCGATCAAATCCAGCACGTCATTCTGGCTCAGCGCGAATTCTTTGGCGCAGGCGATCAGTTCAACGCTCATCCCCGCCAGGGGCATGGTAGTCTTCTGGAGCTGAAGGTGCTTGTCGACGTAACTCGTGCTGACGATCTCACCGGCCCCGGGCATATTGAGCGTGGTCGCCATCTCCCTCAGAGCCACGACCCGTCCGAGTAAATCAACGTTTTGCATTGCCCCGACCCGAATGTGGGCGTCGACCGCTTGTGCGAGACCCGGCTGGAATAGCTTCACGTTGTACTGCAGGCCCTCCTTCGCGCCCTTCTTCAATTCGAATAGACGCAGCCCTTCAGCCATGACTGCCCCCTGAGGCCATTGAAGCGTGCTTTTCTGCTTTACCCCCATCGACGTCGTCGTCAGGTCCACTTTGCCGCGTTTGTCCACCGTGCCCGCCACGGTTATGGCCGTCGCTCCCAACTTCTGCTCAAGCTTGAAGCCCAGCGGCTCGCCGGCCGTCGTCTCGATATGCGTTTCATTGATCTCGACGGTCACGGGGACGCTCATTCGACTGAGCGTCATGCTGACTTGCTCGCCTGTGGTCACTTTTCCGCCGGAGACAACCCGGCTTTGGATCGAATGGCCGATCTTCTTGCCTTCCATGAACACGGCAAAGTACTCATTTTCGTCCGAGGCCTCCGCCGACCTAGCGGAGACGATGGGAGCCGCGCAGACAATGACCGAAAACACCAGATAAACGCTCAAAACGGGCCGAAGCTTCATGATCCAATTCCTTTCCGATTTAGCTCTTGTCGGGGGCATTATACGCCAACATCACGGCTTCTGACCATAACATTCCCCAAGAGTTGCACATTATCCAGAGTCTCACTTGGCCGACTCTCTGAGGACCCCGCATTTTCGCCCGACTCGATGTCCGCCGGTTGCATTGTTGTGCCTGCGAGCCTAAGATAGCCGATATTCAAGGAGTCGGCGGCGAAGACGCCAACGACTAAGCCGTTGTGGGCCACCGAGACGACAGTTAACGACAGAGAGCTATGACATTCGATGCGCTATTAACGTTTGTTCGATCCAACAGCGCTCCACGCGTCCTCGCCGACTCGCGGCGTGTGGAGGCCGGAGACGTCTTCGTCGCGATCAAAGGCCCCGCCTACGACGGCCACGATTTCATCGCGCAGGCCCTCACCAATGGAGCCAGGTACATTGTTTGCCGCCGGCATACGCCACAGACTACGAGCGGCACGACGTGCGAGTTCATCGCGGTCGATGATACGTCGGAGGCCGCGGCGGCTCTGGCCCAGGCAGCGAACGGCGATCCCGCCGCACAGTTGACGAATCTTGCTGTCACGGGTACGAATGGAAAGACGACCGTCGCCTTCCTGGTGCGTTCGTGCATTCAGCAGGCCGGTCATAAATGCGGCCTCATCGGTACCGTTCTTTACGATACGTGTTCGCCAAGCCATTATCAGGCGCCTCTTACGACGCCCGGCTGTCTGGACATCGCCGACAAGCAACGAGAGATGGTCCGAAACGGCGCCAAGTTCATGGTGATCGAGGCCAGCAGCCATGCCCTCTCCCAGAATCGCCTGGCGCGGATCGACTTCAAAGCAGCGGCTTTCACCAACCTCACCGGGGACCATCTGGATTATCACAAGACCAAGCAGGATTATTTGGCGGCAAAGACCCGGCTCTTTTCATCTCTGGCGCCCGATGCCACGGCGGTACTGAACGCACGATCTCCCGAAGCCGGACCAATCGCCGCTGAAACCAAAGCCAGAGTTTTATGGTACGCCGTCGAGCGGGAAAGCGATCTGACCGCCCGTATCGAGTCGATGGATATCAATGGGACGGCCTTCGTGATGCAGTACGCCGGGAAGACACAAAAGGCGAGAACAACTCTGCCGGGCCTATATAACGTGAGCAATTGCTTAGCCGCAGCCGGCCTGTGCCTTGCGGCCGGTCTCGATCTGGAAACCATCGCAGCGGGTCTGGCCGCTCTAAAGGTGACGCCGGGTCGCCTGGAGAGAATTGACGCGGGCGACTTCTCCGTGATTATCGACTACGCTCACACGGATGACGCGCTAAAGAACGTTCTGGCGACATTGAAACCTTTATGCAAGGGTAAATTGCGGGTCGTCTTCGGCTGTGGTGGCGACCGTGACAAGACCAAACGCCCCCGCATGGCCAGAGCCGCCGAAGAGCTGGCTGACCGCGTTATTGTCACCAGTGACAACCCCCGAACCGAAAATGCTGAAGATATCATCCGTGACGTCGTCGCTGGCTTCGAGGACACCGACATGAAGATCGTCGAGCCGGACAGAAGAAAAGCCATTCAATCAGCGATAGAGGCCGCCGAGAAAGATGACATCATTCTCATCGCCGGCAAAGGTCACGAAGACTACCAAATCATCGGTACGCAAAAGACCCACTTCAGCGACAAAGAGACTGCTCTAGAGTGCCTTCGAAAACAAAGATGCAGGAATTTACAGTAACAGATCTGGCGAGAGTCACTGGAGCCACATTTCAGGCTTCAAGCCTAGCAGACTATATGCCCTTTTTCAAGGGCGTAAGCACGGACTCACGGACGACGAAGGAAGGCGAATGTTTTTTTGCGATTGCCGGAGAGAATTTCGATGGACACGATTACGTCGGGCAGGCTTTCGCTAAAGGGGCCGTGTGTGCTGTTGTTAGCAACGACCTCGACCTGGAGAAGGCTGCCGGCAAGTGCTTGCTTAGAGTCGAAGATACAGTCAGAGCGCTTGGCGATCTCGCCCGGGAATACCGCCGACAAGCCGGGTTCAAAGTAGTCGCAATAACAGGCTCGGTGGGCAAGACAACCACCCGGCAGATCATTTATCACGCCTTGAGCCGGCGGTTTCCCGTCCACCAGTCGCCGGCGAGCTTCAACAACGCGATAGGAGTTCCGCTGACTCTGCTCGGCGCAGACCCCGGTATGCAGATTGTCATCACGGAGCTTGGCAGCAATCATCCCGGTGAAATAGCTTATCTGACGCGCATCG
>JARRQQ010000081.1:0-28342 GCA_037381725.1 Sedimentisphaerales bacterium | reverse complement strand
CCTCCGCCGCCCTTATACAGCTTTCTGGGATCGAATTGATGCGTTTGATGATAACCAGGCCGCCGGCGTTCCAGTACTCCATCAATCCCCGATTGACTTCCTTGTAATACATGGTCGCCTCGATGGGATCGGAGCACGTGATCCAGCCGGCGCAGTAATCAGCGCCGATTAGACCCACCCACTGACCGGAGACCTTGTGGAGATACTCAATCTCATTCATCGTGAAACGATGGCCACCTTCCTGTCTCTCCTGGTCCTTGGGAACCGCTGGGCCGATTGATCTGCCTGCGCGATGGCCGGAGATGAGCCGGTTCTCAGACTGCCTTGGTAAGTCACACAGATAGGTCAGCAGCTTCCGCGCATCCACCGAGGCATTCGGGTTAAGCGGATGGATGGTCCCGGCCATTGTCGTGACCGATAGAACGGCCAGGTGAAAGATGGCAGCGGTAAAGGTTCTCACGTGATTCATACCACTCCTTGCAGGATTGCGTTCGATCTTGAGTCTATTGGGGCATATTCTCCGGGAAAATGGAAAGCCCAAAATGCGAACGCGATAATCGCACAGGTTCAAATTAGCTTGGCATTTCTCCGGCAATTGCGGTATCATACACGTCCCTATTTTGTTAGGAGAAAATGTGAAAATGGTCAACAGAACAAGCATTCCGACACTTGCGTTGCTCATGGCTTTGCTCGGTCCGCTCTTGGTATGGGGCGCCCGAGACTGCCGGGGCAAGAGCTACCCGTACCGCTGGGTTTACGTCTCCAGGTCGCTCCATCGGGATAGCGACGTGGCGGATATAAGGAACATCGCCGAGATTGCCTCTGAAAGCGGGCTCAACGGCATGGTGCTTTCGGCGGGGCTTGACAGGCTCGACCAGCAAAGTCCGGACTACTTTGCCAGGCTCGAACAGGTCAAGGAGATTTGCCGCCAGAACAACGTCGAGATCATCCCAATCGTCTTTTCCATCGGATACGGCGGAGCCATCCTCGCTCAGAACAAGAACCTGGCGGCGGGAATACCCGTCAAGAAGGCACTGTTCGTCGTGGACGGTGACACGGCTCATTTCGTGCCGGACTCGCCCGCCGAGATCGTCAATCCCGGATTCGAGCAGTACGAGGGCGACCGGCTCACAGGCTATAGACTCCAGGATCGACCCGGCGAGGTCTCGTTTGTGGATAGACAAGTACGCCACAGTGGTGGAGCCTCGCTCCGCTTCGAGCATTTCGGCGACTACCAGTACGGCCACGCCAGGCTCATGCAAGAGCTTGAGGTCTGTCCGAACCGTTGTTATCGCGTGAACTGCTGGGTCAAAACGGATTCTCTCGAACCCAGCGGCGCCTTCCGCATGATGGTCCTGACCGCCGACGGCCGGGATCTGGCGCCCTGGAATCCGAATGTGCCGTCAACCACCGATTGGCGGGAAGTTGTGATGGGCTTCAATAGCCTCCAGTACAATAAGGTCAGAATCTACATGGGCGCCTGGGGTGGAAAATCAGGGCGATTCTGGGTGGATGATCTTAGCGTCGAAGAGGTCGGGCTGCTGAACGTGCTCAGACGCCCAGGCACGCCTGTGAAAGTGCAGAGTGCGGAGACCGGCCGGGCATACGTGGAGGGCAAGGACTTTGCAGAGATCCTGGACCGGAGGCTGAATTTCCGATTCGACCACGAATCTCCGGCCATAGAGATTCTGCCCGGAAGTGCTATCAAGGGCAAAGAGGCCCTCAGGGTCAGCTACTACCACGGGATGGCGATCAACGGCGGGCAAGTGACAGCTTGCATGTCCGAGCCGGAAGTGTACGAAATCTGGACCAGGCAGGCCCGCCTCATGCACGAGCATCTGGCGCCGAACAAGTATCTGCTCAGCATGGATGAGATCCGGGCGGGAGGGTCGTGCCGGGCGTGCAAGGAGCGCAACATGTCGATGGCCCAGATCCTCGGCGACTGCGTAACGCAGCAGACCCGAATCCTCCACGAGGTCAATCCGCACGCGGAGCTGTTCATCTGGTCGGACATGTTCGATCCGAATCACAACGCTCACGGCGACTACTACCTCGTGGACGGCGACTTCACCGGGTCCTGGAATTACATTCCCAAGGACCTCGTGATTGTCTGCTGGTACTACAACAAACGGGTGGAAAGTCTAAATTTCTTCTCGTCGCGGGGCTTTAAGACCCTGGCGGGAGCGTATTACGACGGCGATACCTTAGAGAATCCTCGCGGCTGGCTGGAAATCCTGAACGATACGCCGGGCGCGTGCGGCATTATGTACACGACCTGGCGCAACAAGTATGAATTGCTGGCGCCGTTTGGCAACCTGGTGACAGGTGGGAATTGACGGATAGTGTGATACATCGCGCCCTGCGCCTGGTGCGCAGTTCGACAGGAAGGAGTTGTGAACGTATGGCAAAGCATCACTCACGACGTGACTTTCTAAAGCATAGCGGCCTGGCTCTGGCCGGGGCCGTAGCACTTCCACAAAGTGCAATAGCGGTTAGCACCGCTCCCAGGAAGATTCGCATCGGTGTTGTGGGAGGAGGCTTCGGAACCGCCTTCCAATGGCACGAGCATCCCGATTGTGTCGTCCAGGCCGTTAGTGACCTGCGCGAGGACAGGCGGAAGAAACTCATGAAGGTCTACAATTGCCCGACGGCCTACAACTCGCTCGAAGAGCTGGTACTCGCGCGAGACATTGACGCGGTCGCCATATTCACCGACGGCCCGCTGCACGTGCAGCACGTGATCGAGGCGATGAAGAACGGCAAGCATGCAATCTCCGCCGTGCCCGCCGCGTGGGGCACGATCGAGCAAGCCGAATTGCTGCTGGATACGGTCCGCAAGTACGGCCTGACCTACATGATGGCGGAGACCGGCCACTACCAGCAATCCACCATCTCCGCCCGCACGTTCTACCGCCAGGGCAAGTTCGGCTCGCTCCATTACTGCGAGGCCGAGTACCAACACCCCGGGCTGGAGGCACTCTACTTCTGGAACGGCAAACGCACCTGGCGATACGGCCTGGCGCCGATGCACTATCCGACGCATACCGTGAGCCAATTAGTCAGCGTCACGGGCGAGCGCCTGACGGAGGTCGTCTGTCACGGCTGGGGCAACGACGACGCCATCCTCAAAGACAACCCCTACGGCAATCCGTTCTGGACCGAATCGGCGATGTTCCGGACGAACCAAGGCCATGCTTTCCGCGCCAATATCTGGTGGAAAGGCGCCTTTCGCGGGTGCGAACGGGCACAGTGGATCGGCGATCAGATGAGCTTCTACGCCCCGCATCCCAACGGTCTCGGCCCGATCATCATCCGCTCGACTGAGCGAACGGAAACGGACGACGCCGGCTTTGTCCGCAAAGCCCCGAAGTTCGAGCAGTATAAACAGCCCCAGTGGTGGAAGACGGACATGCTCCCCGAGCCGCTTCGCCACAGCAGCGGCCACGAAGGCTCGCATACGTTCCTCACAAACGAATTCATCGACGCCCTCGTGCACGACCGCCGGCCCACAGTAGACGTCTATGAAGCACTGGCCTATACGGTTCCCGGTATCGTCGCGCATCAGTCGGCCCTGAAAAAAGGCGAGTTGTTGAAAATCCCTCAATACAATCGAACCTGACAAGTAACCAAAGACGTAACTTTATTCTTTTGGAGGTTTCACAATGAATCGCAACATCCTGCTCACGCTCATACTGGTCGTGCTCATCGTCCTGTCGCCCTCCGCGCAGGCCGGACAGAAGGTTTTTCGCATCGGTATGATTGGTCTGGACACGTCACACGTCGTGGCCTTTACCAAAGTAATCAACGACCCCGCCAGTGGCTACGGCTGCAAAGTCGTCGTCGGATACCCTGGTGGATCGCCGGACGTGGCTTCCTCGGCCAATCGCGTCGAGGGCTTCACAAAGCAGCTTCGCGACAAGTACGGCGTGGAGATCGTCGATTCAATCGAAGAGCTCTGTCAAAAAGTTGACGGCGTGCTGCTGGAAAGCGTTGACGGCCGACCGCACCTCAGACAGGCCAAGCCTGTGATCGCCGCTAAGAAGCCTCTGTTTATCGACAAGCCCATGGCGGGCAGTCTGGCCGACGTGCTTGAGATATTCCGCCTCGCCGAGGAGAACAACGTTCCATGCTGGTCCAGCTCGTCACTGCGCTACTCTCCCAGCCTCGTCGAAATGAAGAAGACCAACGAGGTAGGCGATGTACTCGGTTGCGATGCATTCAGTCCGTGCAGTCTCGAGGAGCACCATCCCGACCTGTACTGGTACGGCGTGCACGGCGTCGAGATTCTTTTCACGGTCATGGGCACCGGGTGTCAGTCCGTGCGGCGCGTCCAGACGCCGGACTACGAGTTCGTCGTAGGTCTTTGGGACGGCGGGCGCATCGGCACCTACAGGGGCCTGCGAAAAGGCAGACACGACTACGGCGCGACGGTCTTCGGCACCAAGAAAATCATCGACGCCGGCAAGTACGGTGGCTACAAGCCGCTGGTGGACGAAATCATCAAGTTCTTCAAGACGGGCGTGGTCCCCGTGCCGAAGGAAGAGACGATTGAGATATTCGCTTTCATGTCCGCCGCCGACGTATCGAAAGCCAGGGGCGGCGCCGCCGTGACCTTAGCGGAAGTCCTCGAAAAGGCCAAGAAAGAAAACGCAAGCAGACGATGAAAAGTATGTCCGCATTACGACGAGGTCCAAGGATCGCATTGATTGTGTTGTTGTGTTGCTCGTCCAGCGCCATTGCGGAAGAGTTGTCCGTGGGCAATGCTTCGATATCCATCGGCCTCAACACCGCCGACGGGACCCTGTCGGTGACTGACAAGCGCATCCCGTGCACATGGCAACAGAGAGTCCTGACCCGAGGTCAGGTGACACAGGCGGAGCGGGTCGCGGGTGGAATCGATATGACCTGGCGCCAGCCGGGGTTCGATATGGACGTCCGGGTGAGAGTCCGCCTGGACGAAGAACAGCCTGAGTTCACGCTGGAACTCTCAGCCCAGGACAACTTGAAAGGCTCCCTTGGTTTCCCGCATCCGTTTGTCACCGAACCCGGCACGTACCTCGTTGTCCCGATGAACGAAGGCATATCGTATCCCGTTGACGACGAATCAATCCGGCCGAGATGGCTGGTGGCCTATGGTGGCCACGGTATATGCATGGCCTTTTGGGGCGTGACCGACGGGCACCGGGGACACATGGCGATCATCGAAACGCCCGACGACGCGAGCATCTACATCAACCGAATTGAAGACAGACTGTGCATCGCGCCGAAGTGGCAGCCACAAAAAGCCGCCTTTGGCTACAGCCGGAAATTGCGATACGTTTTCTTCGATAGAGGAGGCTACGTCGCCATCTGCAAACGATATCGCTCCTACGCCAAACAGATCGGTCGATTCAAGACGCTTGCGCAAAAACGCAACGAGAATCCGAACGTGGACCTGCTCATCGGAGCGGTGAACGTCTGGTGCTGGGAAAGAGACGCTCTTTCTCTCGTGCGCCAGATGAACTCGCTCGGCATCGAGCGTCTCCGCTGAGCGTATCCTCTGGAGCCGGCGCCAATCACCGCAAGCGATCGAGGCGATGAATGAGATGGGCGGCGTCCTGACGAGCCGCTACGATATCTACCAGGACCTGATGGACCCACAGATTGTCAAAAACCAGCTCCGCGGGGTACATCCGGACTGGACCCAGGCCGGCTGGCCGGATGATATCATGCTCGATCCGAAAGGCAAGCCGCGCGAGGGCTGGCGCGTCAGGGGTAAGGACGGCAAGATGTACCCGTGCGGCGTGCTGTGCGACAAGCAGGCGATCAAGTACGCCAGGCAGCGCGTGCCCCCCGAGCTCCAGACGCATCCTTAGAGACGGGGCACGACGCCGCCGTGCCGTACGTTCACTACTTCGAGGGCATGCTCAGCCTCGGACCATACCGCGTACCGGACGCCGGGCGGAACATGAGCAAGATTCTGGACGAGGTGCCCGAGCGCGTGGCGAAGTTTCAAGTCGGGCACAAGTATCGGCTGCCGCTTTGGGAGCTTGTCTATCACGACTGTGTGGTCGCCCAATGGTACTGGGGCGACTATAACAACAAGCTGCCCTCGCTCTGGGACAAGCGTGACCTATTCAATATCCTGTACGGCACACCGCCGATGTTCATGTTCAACCGCCATGTCTGGCAGCAATACCGGGACCGCTTCGTTCAGAGCTACAAGAACGTCTGCCCGGCCGTCCGCGCGGTCGGCTACACGGAGATGACCGATCATCGCTTCCTCACGCCGGATCGGAACGTTCAGCAAACGGCGTTCGCCAACGGCGTGACCATCACGGTGAATTTCGGCAATAAGTCCTTCCAGTTATCCAACGGAGTGACAATCGCGCCGATGAGCTACCACGTCGCTGGGATGTAAACTAGCGACGCTCCGACGCTAACGATTCTCGATCAGCGTCACTTTCGGCATCTTGTAGCAATAGGCCCAATAGCGCGAGTCGCTCCAGAGCGACTCGGCGGGAAATGGGTGTGAAGGAAAAAGCCCTCTATCGTCCGGTACGTGCTCGATCTTGATCTCCAAACGCTTGACGCCTTCGGTCAAATGACGCGGAATTAGGAACTCTTCTTCGCGCCACCGGCGGTTGCTGGTGATAACGGTATGTTGTGTTTTGCCAAGCTCGCCTTCGGAACGCGGGTAGCTATAAACGCACGTGTTGCTTCCAGCCGTGTACCACCGGCCCACGTATTGCCATTCGACCCTCGCCCGGTCCGGCCTGACCCACACCTTGGCGCATTGATTCGGATACAAGTAATCGAACTTTCGACGGAACATCACCCCCAGATTATTGGGATCGAGTCGCATCTTGAATCGCGACGTCCCCTTCATCATTCGCACCTCGTCTTGCTCAGCGGGAAAGTGCATCCGCGCTCCACGGTGGTCCGGACCCCACTCGTAGCGTGAGACGAGAGTATATGGCTTGCTCGCGGTGGGAGATTTGTATTCGTGTTCGCGAACTTCGACGCCCTCATCGCAACAATTGAAGTGGTCGGTCAGAACCAGGCTGGGAGAATCCATCCCGTACCAATACACGACGCCGGAGTAGTGTTCCGTCGAGGTATTGGTCCCGCCGTGCTCCAAGCCGATCACCGCACGGTTGCCGAAGGGAAAAAGGTCCGCGACCAGAAAGCGATAAGCCGAGTTGACCAGGTCTTTTTCATTCTTGGCGGCTTTCTTGTTCGCCCCGACGGGGTGGCCGGCAAAGGGCAACGTCATGTTACGTCCGCCCCAGTAATCGCCGCCCCCGCCCCACTCCTCTGTTCCCGTGCCCCAGGCCTGAGGCGTCTTACTGTCGTCAAAGAAGAACCGCGGGTCCCCTTCCAGAGTAGGCAGATAACCATTACGTGTAAAGATCCAACTCATGCCCACGAAGTTACCGCTCCATGCGCCACCCCCTTCGGTCTTGGAGGTATCCAAGAAGATCACATCCCGTCCCAGCGTCGGTTCCGGATGGTCGCTGTAGGTGGCGTGGAAATAGCCCACCTGATTGATGGGATCAGTGAAATCCACAGTGCGAATTTCCCACTTGATGTTCTTGAGAGTCAGGCCATCTCGACCCTGGATTTCAATCTTCGCATGACGGAAAAAGGGCATCGGCCAGTAGCACGACAGATAAACGTACTTGGCATCGTAGCGAATAACCAAAGGAAAGCCTTTGACAAGGTACTCACGGTTATCGTTATTGTAGAGATGCCCGGCTCCGAAAAATAGGTCAATCGGGGCATCGATCGAAGAATGCCAGCGATGGTCCCAGGTTGCCCGCAAGCGATACCGTCCAAACGCATAAGCCTCTTCTCGCGGCACGGTAAACTTTAACGCACGAATCGTCGCGGGTGCTCGGTCCAATTCTACAATGGGTGTCCACTTATAAGGCTTCATCTGCAACGTGCCCGTGTGGGTTCTGACGTCTTGTCCGGTCGGCGCGATATCGGTGCCGGACTGGTCGAGCAAATCCAGCACATCACTTTGCGGGGGTGTCTTGTTCCATGACGTGACAGGCCGGCTGAGATGTTTCATACCCGGGCTGAAGATATGGTAGATGTAGTAGCCCGTGCCATAAAACGTTCGCGTATAGGCGATGCGGAATGACTCTTCAAACGGCAACGGGACCCACATTAGATCGGCCCCCTTGGTTGTTGACCACGTCCAGGTGAGCGGATTTGGAAACAACTCTTCGGGAATGAAAGTGGTTCTCTTCAGGGTCTTCTTGGCGTTGACCGGATCGGTGGTAGCGGTTTCCTTCACGATGAAATCCCGGCCGTCCACTTCATAGTGCCACGGGCTGCCGTGCCAGTGGTTGGTCCGCACGAAGTAGAGAACGCCGGGGCCTTTAACATCGAGCGTCACGTTGAAATCGTCGGACTGCTGGTAAAGAAAATGGCTGGCATCGGCGCTTCGGTTGTTCCCCTCGCGGTCATACGTGCTTCGCATGTAGGCGCGGACTCCAATGCGATGGTAGCACACTCTATCCCACATGCGATAGGCGTCGAGTCCAACCGGGATAACCGGAGGCTCGTCGGATTGCTTGAGAACAACACCGTTAGCGCCAAAACAAATACCCACCACCCAGTTCGTAGCAATGAAGACAATGGGCAGGAGGCACAACGACATCCTGATTTTCATGAGCGCAAATTCTCATCCATGATATAGCGGCTTGTTAGTCGATGAACCTTTTGAGGATCGAAGCGGTGTGCATGGCGATGAGCATCAGATAGTCCAGGTCGCTGAGACTGTAGTGCTCGTGGATCATAGCGTTGTCCACATACATCACGCCGAAGCATCCGGTTGAGCGCGTGATCGCCGCAACCATGGCCGAGCGTATCCTGTCCTTCGCCTCCATTTGTGCCGAGACGCGCGGCAGCACGAAGTACTGTCCCTTCTCGACCGCCTGTGTGACCTTCTCGCTGAGCTGCAATTCGTCCAACTGAACCGTCGAGCCGTCGCGTCGCTTTCCCGCGTGACATATCATCGGGCCGTCCGGCGCCGTGCGCAGGGCGCACCAGACGTGGTAGGCGTTGAACTGCTCCATTGTTAAGTCCAGCAACGTCAACAACAATTCGTCAAGCGTCCCGGCCTCAAAGACCCGCTCGGTCGCTTTCGAGAAGTCGGTCAGCCGGCCGGCTGCCAATCGCATCGCCGGGGCATGCTGAGCGTCAGGCCGGCGGACAACCGTCTCATGCTTGGGTGTGGCTAGGGCCGCCTCAAGCTGAAGGGTATCCTCAGGCTGAGTCGGCATCTCCTTAAGAGCGTCTTCTTCGAGAATGATCTCAATGAGAAAGTCCGTGATACGAAGGCAATCGCCGTGCTTGACTTCCGCTTTGTTCACCTCTTTGTCGTTTAGAAACGTCCTGTTCGACGAGCCCATGTCCTCGACGGTCCACCGGCCGTCATCGGTGCTGTGAATAACCGCGTGTTGTCTGGATACTGCCTTGTCGGGCAGGAAAATATGGCTGTTCGCTCCTCGCCCAATCGAAATAGGCCCCTGGGCAAACTGAAACTCTTTGCTGTTGCCGTCTTTTTGTTTTACAACGATGCGCATCGTCTTTCTCCGGCAATAGACTCCTGATTGCTGACTTGAACAAGTATTATATCGAATTCCCGGTGAATTGTCAAGCGAATCCTTGCCGGATACCTCCCATACGGGCAAATTTGCTCAGAATAGGCCCTCAGTCCCCCAAAACATGGATTATGAGCTTAGTGTTCAGTGGGATTTGCGGATTCGGTGGCGGTAGTGGTCCAGGATGACGGCCGCGACAATTACGCAGCCCGTGATGACGCGCTTAGTCGATTCCTGCGCCCCGATCTGGGCCAGGCCGGTCCCAAGGACGGCGATGATAAGCACGCCGAAGAATGACCCGACCACGGAACCCCGACCGCCCATCAGGCTCGTGCCGCCGATGACCACAGCAGCAATGGCTTGAAGTTCCAGGCCATAGCCGGCATTCGGATCGGCTGACGACAATCGCGCCGTGTGGATCACCGCGGCCACGGACGTTAGGAAACCGCACAGGACAAAGACCGCGCACTTGAGCGGGCGCGGATCGATCCCGGATAGGCGCACCGCCTCTTCGTTCGTACCGATGGCAATAAGATAACGCCCGAAGACGCTCCGCGAAAGTGTCAACTGCCCCGCCGCTACGATCAGAACGGCAATGATAAACGGAAGAGAGAGGCCGAAGATCGAAGCCTCCGAAATGACTTCCACCGGCTCGCCGATGTAGATGGTACGCGATTGCGTGACTAGATACGCGGCCCCGCGCGCGATCTCCAGCATGCCTAATGTCACGATGAAGGATGGCAATTTCCACGTTATGACGACCAGCCCGTTCACGGCCCCGCAGAGCACCCCGACCAGCAGACACGCGACGACCGCTACGGGCAGCGCGAGATTGAATCGAATCAAACAGAGGCCCAGCACCGCACCCGCTAAAGCCATCACGGAGCCCACCGACAGATCGATGCCGGCAATGATGAGCACTAAGGTCATCCCAACCGCAACGATGGTGATGTCCGGGACCTGGTTGGCCATGGTCCGGAAGGTCGTGAGTGTGAAGAAGTTCTCAGCCTTAAAGCCGAAGAAGACAATGAGTCCGACGAGCGCGAGCGTCATCCCGAGATAGTCCGTCACGACCGCTGGCAGATTCGATATTTTCCTCTTCGCAACCTTTTGCATGTACGCCTTTCAATCGCCGATATATCCGCTGAACGCGGCGGACATGACCTTCTCTTCGCTCCACTGTCCCCTGTCGAACGTGGTGGCAACCCGACCGGCCGACATGACCATCATACGATCACAGACAGCCATAAGCTCTTTGAGGTCCGATGAGACAAAAATGATTGCCTTGCCTTCGTTCGCCAGGTCTGCCAGCATGTGATAGATCTCGAACTTGGCGCCCACGTCGATGCCCCGGGTCGGCTCGTCGAAGATGAGGATGTCACAGTCCCGATACATCCATTTGGCGATGACCACTTTTTGCTGATTGCCGCCGCTCAGCTCGCCAACCTTCTGCTCGGTCGACGAGCAGCGCACCGACAAAGCGCTGATATACCGTTCGGCTACAATGCGTTCTTGTGACAAGTCCAACCAGCCAAACCGGCTCACGTCACCCAGCCGCGTCAGCGAGATATTCTCCCGCACCGCCAGAGGCAACAGCAGTCCCTGCTCCTTCCGATCCTCGGTCAGAAGTGCGATGCCGTTTCGTACCGCCTCACGAGGTGTGCGAACCCCGGCCGGTTCGGCGGCCTCGTGGAGGTAAATCTCCCCGCGGTCCACCCGGTCGGCGCCGAAGACCGCGCGCATCGTCTCCGTCCGACCGGAACCCATCAGCCCCGCAACGCCCAGAATCTCACCTCGGCGAACCTCGAAACTGACGTCCCTGACTTTGTCGCCCACGGTCAGTCCAACAACACGAAGAGCTACCGAGCCTGGTTCCGAGCCACGCTTCAAATGTTCGTCCTTCAGATCGCGGCCCACCATCATGCAGATCACGTCCTCGACGTTCACCTCATCCGTCGGACGCGTTGAGACGACCTTTCCATCCCGCAATACGGTGACACGATCAGCGATATCGATGACTTCTTCGATCCGGTGTGAGATGTAGATAATGCCTACGCCTTCGGCCTTGAGCTTTCTGATCTGGCCGAAGAGCAGCTCGATCTCGCGGTCGGTGAGCGAGGCTGTCGGCTCGTCCAGCGCTAGTATCCGGCAACGCCGCGACAACGCCGCAGCGATCTCGACCATCTGCTGTTGCCCAACGCCCAAGCGCCCAACGGGGACATCGGGAGCGATCTCTGCCAGACCGACGCGCCCCATGACTTCCGTCGCCGCATGGTGGAGCTTTTTGTAGTCAACGAATCCGAAACGGCTCGGCAACTGCTCGATAAAAACGTTCTCCGCGACGCTGAGCGTGGAGATCAGATTCAACTCCTGCATCACGATCTTAATGCCATGCGCCTCCGCGTCCGCCTTACTGCTCGGCTGAAATTCCCGCTCGTCAAGATACATGCGGCCTGCGTCGGGACGTTGCAAACCGGCCGCGATGGATACCAGCGTGCTTTTGCCCGCACCGTTTTCGCCGACGAGGGCATGAACTTCCCCCTCTCTCAGATCGAAGTCAACGCCTGAAATCGCTTGCACGCCGGGAAATGACTTGCCGATACCGGAGGCCTTGAAAACAGTCTTGCGCGTCGCGGGTCTCATTGAAGCGTTTCGGCCGTAATCAAATCGACGGGCGTCTCCTTGTCCGACGGCGTCGCTCCCCCAAGCATCTCCAGAGCGTACTCGATACCGTAGACGGCCAGCTTATCGCCGTGCTGATCGACTGTGCAGAGAATCTTCCCCTCCTTGAGAAGCCTCTGCACGGCGGAGATATTGTCGAAACCGATGACCAGGATATCATCTGTTTTACCGGCGGTCTTGATCGCCGAGACGGCACCGAGGGCCATGTTGTCATTGGCACAAAGAACCGCCTTGAGATCCGCGTGCTCGGTGATTATCGCCGAGACAACAGGCTCGGCCCTTGCCATCTCCCAATAGCCGCATTGCGAGCTGACGATATTCACCCCGGCCGCCTTCATCGCATCCTCGAAACCGAGCTTGCGCTGAATCCCGTTGAACGCATTGGGTATGCCTTCGATGATCGCCACCTTGTCCCCCGCTTTGAGCTTCTTTGCCAGATACTCGCCGGCCAGCCTGGCCCCTTTGCGGTTGTCCGGGCCGACGAAGGGAATCTTCGCCTTTTTCTCCGCGAGCACGCCGGCATCGAACTTGTTGTCGATATTGACAACGACGATGCCCGCGTCCATCGCCCGCTTGCACACGGGCACCAGGGCTTTGGAATCAGCCGGAGCGATGACAATCGCATCGACCTTCTGGGCCATCATCGTCTCAACGTAATCAATTTGCTTGGCCACGTCCTGCTCATCCTTGATGCCGACTACCGTGAGGTCATATTCGTTGGCGTGTTCCTTCTGGTGCGCCCGCGCGCCTTCCTCCATCGTCTTGAAGAACTCGTTCGCCAGGGACTTCATAATCAAAGCGACCTTCGGCTTGCCCGCCTCGCGTTTCTTGCAGCCGGCCGGCACGAGAACCAGCAGCACGGCCAGAAGAACAAGCATGGATGTAGTCACTCTCTTGTGGTTGTGCATCGTTTACTCCTTCAGCAAACCTTTCGTTTGATAAAGCTCTCAACTTGCTCGGCGTCCGGCATCGAAGATTGCGCACCCATTTTCATTACGGACAAAGCCGCCACGTGATTGGCGAACAAGGCTGCATCGCGGAGCGCTTCACCGCCGGCCAATCCAACGGCCAGAGCGCCGGTGAACGCATCGCCCGCCGCGGTGGTATCGACGGCATCGACCTTCATGGCGGGGACGAATTCCGCATCTTCGCCGGCCGCGAGCAGGAAGCCTTTAGCTCCCATCGTTAGAACAACCGCCCTGACACCGCAGGCCAACAGCTTCCCGGCCGCCGAGCGTGCAGAATCCTCGTCTGTCACTTTCACACCGGTTAGAATCTGAGCCTCCGTCTCGTTCGGTGTCAGCACGTCCACCATCGCGAGCAATTCCGGACGCAATTGTCGAGCCGGCGCGGGATCCAAAATAAAAGGCACGCCCGAATCATGGGCCAACTGAGCGGCGGACTCGATAGCCTCCAGGGGCACCTCAAGCTGCGCCACTAATGCCCCCGACGAAGCAATCGCCGGCTGAGCTTTTTCAACGTCCTCCGCCGACAGCGTCCCATTGGCGCCCCGAGCCACAACGATTACGTTCTCTCCCGCGGGATCAACGGTAATCAACGCCACGCCCGAGGGAGCCTCGCCGGTCCGGGTGACATACGCGGTGCGAATGGACACCTTCTCGAAATTGGTCAGGGATTGTTCGGCGAATATATCATTGCCTAACTTGGCGACAAGATAGACCTCTGCGTCTAACCGTGCCGCCGCTACCGCCTGGTTCGCGCCTTTGCCACCGGGCGTCATGAAAAAATCTTCACCCAGGATTGTCTCGCCCGCCACAGGAATCCTCGGTGCCTTGACCACCAGATCCATATTGGAGCTGCCGACCACAACGATTTTTGGTTTGCTTTGTCCCAAGCCAGGCCCGTTTGAATTTGTTACTTCGTCAGTCTCTCGACCAGGAAATCCTCGTACGCACCCAAGTTCTTCCACTCGGCGGCGCAGTTAATCACTTTCGCGTTGTCGTCGATTCTCGTGTAGCCGTCGCCCGTGACTCGGACTCCGTGCTCTTCCATCTTCACTAAATCGGTGGACAACGCCAAATAAACAGCCACGGTATCGAAAAGAATCGTGCTGCTCGACTGGAGTTTCTCGTTGACTCTCCTATTCAGCTCCGCCCCCATCAGCGTCTTGTCCTGATCGACAAGCCCTTGTCTGTACCATGCATGATAGTTGGCGATCAAGGCGCGCGTCAGAGGACTGTTCTTTCTGAGCACCTTTTGGTACCTGCCGCCCTGGAGCTGGACAATCCCGCACGTATCCAACGGCGTAATAGTCATCTTCCACGGTGCGGTGAAGACCTTCTGGGCCGCTTTCACGTCAGCCCTGACGTTGTACTCCGGGCTGGGCTTAGGATTTCCGCCGTAGCCCCGCCGCAGGCTACCGTGCATTCCGATAAACTCGGCTTTCTCAGCAATCTTCGGCTCTCGCTCGAGCGCCGCGGCGACGTTCGGCAAGGGGCCGGTGGCGATGAGCTTAATCGGTCCGCGGGATTTCATGATTGTGTCAATCAATGCCTGGACGCCGTCCTGGTAAACAGTGCCCGGATAGGATGAAAGCTTGTAGTCCCTTGCCCAGGCATCCTGACGGTGGGCACCGTCGCGCTGCTTGATTCCTATGCCGACCGGGATCTCGGTCCTTCCGACGGTCTCCAGGAACTTGGCGACAGTTTTTGCTTTTGACGGCGTGTTGCCCACCGCGGTCGTAATGAGTTTGACGTCGAACTCGGGGGACTGAAGAATCAAAGCCAGCGCCCACGTATCATCGATGTCGTCGCAGATGTCCGTATCGAAGATAATGGCGGTTCTTTGCCTTGGAGGGACCGCCAAATCAGATGCCATAAGACAGGTGCTTGTCGCCATAACGATTCCGGCTAAAACTGCGAGCCACTTGCTCGACAAGACAGATTCTCCGAATCCTGCATTTCCTGAAATCTTCATCTCACTCATTGTCGGTCTCCAGACTACAAAACCCTATTTCAATCCTGTTTGCCAATATAATCGAACGCTCTGTTTTGTCAAATGATTTGATTTTTCCGAGGGTCCGATGTATACCACTGACCATAATGATTCAGCCGGAAAGAATAAAGGTCTTGAATGATAAATCGGTGCGCGACGGACGTTACGTGCTCTATTGGATGCAAGCGGCGCAGCGGGCCGAGTACAACCACGCGCTCGAGTACGCGGTTCAAAAGGCTAACGAGCTAAAGAAACCTGTTGTCGTATTCTTCGGTATCATCGAAGGTTGGCCCGAAGCCAATCATCGCCACTACTATTTCATGCTGGAGGGGCTTCAGGAGATGCAAAAGTCTCTGGAGGCCGAAGGTCTACAAATGGTCATCCAGCACCGAGCTCCCGATTCCGGAGCGATTGAATTGGCACGGGAAGCCGCCCTTCTCGTCGTGGACGCGGGACACTTGCGAATTCAGAAGAACTGGAGAAGGAACGTTGCAAAACAGGTTGATTGTGCTCAGAAAGCCGAAGCTCGACTCGCTCGGCTTGCGGTTCCCCTCGTTCGATATCGAAAATATTGAAACGACTCTCTCGAAACTCAAAATTGACAGGAGCGTCGCGAAAGTCGATACGTTTCACGGCGGAACTTGTGAGGCCAAACGCCGCCTGAGCGACTTCCTGCGAGACAAACTGGATCACTTCGGTGAACGACGCAATGACCCAACGGCCGACTACACCTCGAACATGAGCCCTTACTTGCATTTCGGGCAGATTTCGCCGCTCTATATCGCACTACAGGCTCAGAAGACTTCCAGCGGCGGCAAGGACAACTTTCTCGAAGAGCTCATCGTGCGCCGAGAGCTCAGCTACAACTTCGTATTCTACAATGATCGGTACGATACATTCGCGTGCCTTCCGCCCTGGGCACATGAGACCTTGACTTGCCACGGCAAGGATAAGAGGGAATACGTGTATTCGCCCGCGCAGTTCGAGAATGCCCGGACACACGATCCTTACTGGAACGCCGCACAGAAAGAGATGGTCATCACGGGCAAAATGCACGGCTACATGAGAATGTACTGGGGCAAGAAGATTCTCGAATGGAGCGAGAACCCGCGAACTGCTTTCGAGACTGCGCTGTATCTTAATAACAAGTACGAGCTTGACGGCAGGGATCCGAATGGCTTCGCGGGTGTGGCCTGGTGCTTCGGAAAGCACGACCGGGCCTGGGCGGAGCGACCGGTCTTCGGCAAGGTTCGCTACATGAACGCCGCGGGACTGAAAAGAAAATTCGACGCCGACGCTTACGTGAAAAAGATCGAAGCCTTGGAGACAACATAGTAGAAAGGATTGTTATGCATGTCGTGATAACCGGCGCGACGGGCTTCATCGGCAGAGCCTTGTGTGAAGAGCTTCAGAAGGATTATGAGATCATCGCGCTGTCGCGCCACGTCGATGTTGCCCGCCAGTCCATAGGCCATTTAGCCAAAGTCGTCGAATGGGATGCCAAGACTCCCGGGGGTTGGCAAAGCGATGCCGACGGAGCAAACGCCATTATCAATTTGGCCGGGGAAAATCTCGGCGCAGGCCGCTGGAACGAAACCCGCAAGTCTCGAATCCTTCAAAGTAGACTCGACTCGACAAATGCCGTTATCGCAGCCTTGAAAAGCCTGGAGAATAGACCGAAGGTCGTCATCCTGGCCTCAGCGATCGGCTATTACGGCCCGCGCCGAGACGAACAGCTTGATGAAGCCTCGACGTCGGGCGATGGGGTTCTCGCGGACGTATGCCAGCAGATAGAAAGCCTCGCGGATCAAATCGAGAACCTGGGCGTTCGTTGCGTGATGATTCGCTCGGGCGTCGTTCTGGGCCAAAATGGAGGAGCGCTCACCAGACTCGCCCAGCCGTTCCGGTTCTTTGTCGGGGGCTACCTCGGCAGCGGCGAGCAATGGTTCTCGTGGATCAATATGGATGACGAAATCGCCGCGATCCGGTTTTTGATGGAACATGAGCAGTTTCAAGGTGTTTTCAATCTCACGGCGCCCCAGCCGGTGACAATGAAGGAGTTCTGCAAAACGTTGGGCAAGGTCCTCCGCCGGCCCGCCTGGACGCGAGTCCCCGCGTTCGTCTTGCGGCTCGCCCTTGGTGAAATGGCCGACGAAATGCTTCTGTCGGGGCAAAGAGTCTTGCCGAAACGGCTATTAGAGGCGGGTTTTGAATTCCGCCATCCCAACGTAGAAAAAGCTTTAAGGGCAATTACAAGATAAAGGAGAGAATTGTGGGTCTTGCCGAATATTTCAAAGATATCAAAGGTCTGGGAGTCCTGGCAACAAGTGATTCGGACGGCAACGTCGACGTGGCGGTCTATTCTCGTCCCTATGTCATCGACGAAAGAACCATCGCATTCAGCATGTTGGAGCGCCTCAGCCTGGAAAACGTGAGGTCCAATCCCAAGGCGGCGTACATGTTTATCGAACACGGTGAAGGATACGCGGGCAAAAGACTCCACCTAACAATGGTCGGTAAAGAAGAGGACCCTGAGCGCGTTAAGGCGATACGGCAACAACATCAAAGGAACCGCGAGTCGAATGAGAAGGTCCGGCATTTGGTTTACTTCTCTGTGGACAGGATTCGTCCGCTCGTTGGGGATAAGTCTTGATAGGTACGCTGCAGGCAAGGTGTGCGCGGCGCACCGGTTCGTGTCCAGGAAATCTTTGAAGGAAGACAGATGTACATTATACCAGCTATTGATCTGCGGGACGGCAAATGTGTCAGACTGATTCAGGGACAGTACGACCGCCAGATCAACTATTGTGACAACCCCGTTGAACAAGCACGGCAATTTGGCGCAGCGGGAGCGCAGTGGCTCCATATCGTCGATCTGGACGGCGCCAAGCTCGGCAGGCTGGTCAACACAGATACCATCTCGGCTATTGTGGGCCTCGGTTTACTGAAGATCGAGGTGGGCGGTGGATTGCGCGACGAAGCTTCGATAAAGCAATTGCTGAATTTGGGTGTCGAGAGAGTCATCATCGGCACGAAAGCTGTCGAGGACTTCAGGTGGTTCAGCGAAATGGCCGTGGCGTTCAACGGCAAGATCGTCCTCGGCCTCGATGCGCGAGGTTCGAAGGTTGCCACACACGGTTGGATCCGGGACAGCTCCATGCAACTGCTGGATTTCGCCACCGAGGCGGCAAAGCTACCCATAGCCGCTATCATCTACACCGACATCTCCAGGGACGGCATGATGAGCGGCCCGAACTTCGAGCGAACAAAGGCCCTCGTCGAAGCGGTCAACGTCCCCGTCATCGCGTCCGGCGGCGTCAACACCATTGAGGACATCAAGAAGCTGGCTGAATTCAGTCCCGAAGCCGCTATCATCGGCCGCAGCCTTTACGAGGGCACTCTAAACCTCGCCGACGCCATCAGGGCAGCAAACTCATAAGAAACACTCGAACCGCCCTTTCCATCAGATACGAGAAGAAGATTGTCATTGCTACATACAGGAGGTACGCTAAATCCTGTATTCTGAAGTATGGTGTAAAACCGCTGAAAGCACCGGAGACAAATCATGAAATGGAATGACTACATAACGGTAGACGCGAACATCTGTCACGGTAACGCCTGCATCAAGGGCACTCGGATCATGGTCTCGGTTGTGCTCGACAATTTAGCGGCTGGTCTCTCCATAGACGATATTTTGAATAGTTACCCTTCGCTCAAGCGAGAATCCATTCTGGCGGCTATTGCCTATGCGGCGGATCTCGCACGCGAACGAATTGTATCTCTGCCAGCGTAGAGCTTAACATGAAGTCCAAGATAGACGAGAATATGCCGACCGAAATCGCGGAATTGCTTCAAAACGCGGGGCATGATTCAGTAACCGTCCCAGCCCAGAATCTTGTCGGAGCCTCCGACGCCACCCTCGCCGTCATATGCCGAAAAGAGAATCGCATTCTGGTGACTTTGGGCACGGACTTTGCTGATATAAGAACATATCCTCCTGACAAATTCCCCGGGATTATGGTGATGCGATTGAATCGACAAGACAGGGGGCATGTCCTGGAAGTCTTCAGCCACGTAATCAGTCTCCTTCGGAAGGAGCCAACGGACGGCCGCCTGTGGATCGTCGAAGAGGACAAAGTCAGAATAAGAAGTTGACGTTACACGAATACGTATCCCTGCCGAAGCGCATCCAAATTTTCTCCGAAGCTCAAAAAAAGGCCTGTGGCCGCAGGCGAGTCGGTAGCTCCAATCTACGAGCGATTCGTCGAGCTGTACGAAGAGAGTGAAGTTACACCACGCCTGAGCCTTTTGCGGAACCGAGGTGAGTCTTTTGCTTATCCCCGTGTTTGCGGCTATCGACGTATGAAAAATAGAAGTTGAGCATGGTGATGCGTGCTCGTGAGTTGAATTGGATTTGATCAGTGAAGCAGAGCGGTAGAGAGGTGTTCGAAAGGAGAACAACTATGGACCGTGAACGAATTTACAAGGAAATGGAGCATACGCTCGGTCTGGTTCCGAGTTTCTTCAAGGAGATTCCGGATTCCAGTTTGGAGATGGAATGGGAGCTTTTTAAGCGAGTTGAGCTTGATGATAGTCCGATCCCGAACAAGTACCGTGAGCTGATCGGCTTAGGGATCGCCGGCGCTACCAAATGCCGCTATTGTGCCTTCTACCACACCGAGGCCGCCAGGCTCTTCGGCGCGAGTGAAGAAGAAATCGAAAGTGCCATGCATTACGGGAAATTTACTTCCGGATGGAGCACATATGTCAACGGCTTGCAGGTCGATTTCAATCAATTCAGGACTGAGGTGCTGCGCATGTGTGAGTACGTGCACGCACATCAACCTTCTCTAAAATAGGTTCAGCTAACCTACCAAAGAGTGATGAAAGCTACCCGCCGCCCCGGCGGGTAGCTTACGAAGGGGGCTACTCTGGTGGCTCGAATTTGTGGCCGACTTCGCGGATGTCGATTCGGAAGTCTGTCGGCATAGTGCTAACGTCCTCGTTCAACCCCAACAAAAATACCCGCGCAACCTTGAAAGCCTCACTCTCCACCGCCAAGGCGTTACAGGGAACTTACATCATTTCCCACCTCATGTGAAATAAGATTGGCTTTTTCCGTGTAATACCCCATACTACTAAATACAATTCATCGACGGTGTGGTTGTGTTGGCGTATCCGCATGGGAAAGATAATACACAAGGTTAAGATCGCGGTTCTAATCGTCATCGTCCCGGCTTTGTGGTGTTGGTCGGCGCAGGAATGTCGCGCACTGACATTCATTGTGACGTCCGACAATCACTCGGGCTATACCAAATCGCAGAAAGTGGTCTGGCAGGCCATCGCTCCACACCGGGGCGCCTTCGCCATGACCGCCGGCGATGTGGGTAGTGTCAAAGGGATCAGGAAAGTAGTCGATGAGTGCGTCGCGGTCACATACCCCTGGTATGTCGCGCCAGGTAACCACGACCTGCGATCGGACACGATGGCCGCCCTGCGTGCTCTCAACCCCGACGGCAAGAGTCTTCCCAACATCGTTAACCGCGGCCCTCCCCACTGCGAAGAAACTACCTATTCCTTTCGATACGAGAATTGTCACTTCGTGATTTTGAATCAATACTACGACGGCAAGTCAGATATCGGCTACAAAACCGGGAATTCGGATGGTAAAGGTCGCATTTGCGACGCGCTGTACAACTGGCTCGAGGCCGATCTGGACGCCGCCCGGGCCGATCCGAAGGTTCGACATATTTTCGTGAGCGCCCACGAACCTCTCTATTATAGGCCATCATCACCAATTCAGAGCCCACAGAATGGACGAGAACGACGTATGGCAAGTGTTATCCGCATGGGGCCGGGGCTGTGATCCACTCCACGCCAGTGACCGTTGGAAACACGTGAAGTGCACTTTCGTAAAGATCACCGTCAACGGCGGCACGGTCGCGTACGAAGCGTATCGCGGCCCCAGATACGGTGGACCTTGCGATGTGCCATATACCGTCGAGGAAAGCGGCACACTGGTCGTCAGTGAACCGTGAACCTTATCGCCTACAAACAAGCCCGCGTCCGGCTCACTTACATTGAATCACTTCACTCCGGTGGCTCGAATTTATATCCGATCTCGCGGATGGTGTGGATGAAGATAGGATTGTGAGTGTCCGGTTCGATTTTGTTTCTTAGTGTAGTAACGAAACGGTCGATGCTGCGCTGGCCAACGAAACAATCGTAGCCCCAGACGGCGTTCAAGATCTCATCGCGGGTCAAAGCGCGGCCGGGCTTTTTGACGAAAAGCTCTAACAGTCGGAACTCCTTTGGGGAGAGCTTGACCTCATCACCCTTATGCGTGAGTTTTCGAGCAGGGATGTCGAGGCAATAATCTCCAAATTCGTAGGTATCCTGTTCGGTCTGACGAGCACGGCGTAAGAATGCCGCCGTGCGGGCGAGAAGCTCCTTGATGCTGAAAGGTTTGGTGACGTAGTCGTCGGCCCCGAGATTCAGGCCCAGGACGATGTCTGATTCCTCGCCCTTGGCGGTGAGCATGATAATAGGCATATCGAGCTTTTCCTGGCGGATCAGCCGGCATATCTCATAGCCATTGATCTTCGGCAGCATGATGTCGAGAAGAATCAGGTCGGGCTTCTTGTCCAGCGCGAGGTTCAAACCCGCTTCCCCGTCGGCGGAGGTCAGTACACCGTATCCCTGGTACTCGAAGTTGTCCTTCAAGCCCCGCAGCATCGCCGGGTCGTCTTCAATAATCAGAATTGTTTCCATCCGACACTCTATCACGTACGGATTTACAGACCATTCATTCTCGATCGGGTGGCCACCTATCCACAAGTCTAGCTGCCACAATGTACCACTTCCTGCTGCTCGAATCTATAGCCTATTTCCGGCACCGTCACGATGAACGTTGGACTGTCCGGATCGCGCTCGATCAGGTCGCGCAGCCTCGCGATGGTCCGCTCGATATCGCGCAGCGTTACGAAATGCGAATAGCCCCAGACGGCCCCGCAGATTTCGTTGCAGGTCAGGGTAGATCCGGCCCTTCGCAGAAACAGGCGCAGCATCTTAAATTCTCCGGGGCTGAGCCTCACCTCGCAGCCGGTCCGCGTGAGAGTCTCCGTGACGGTATCGAGACGGCAATCCCCGAACTCGTAAACGTCCGGCTCGGCCGCCCGCCGCCGCATGAATGCATCAGCCCGCGCGAGCAGCTCTTTGATGCTGAACGGCTTAATCACGTAGTCATCCGCCCCGACGCTCAGTCCTAGGATCACGTCGTCCTCGCGATCCTTGGCCGTGAGCATGATGATAGGCATATCCAGCTTCTGCCGACGGATCGTTCAACTTGGGCAGCATAATATCAAGAATCACCAGGTCGGGCCTGCCCGCCAGGGCCGCATGGAGCCCCCGTTCCCCGTCGGGCGCGGTCTTGACACGATAACCCTTCATCGCAAAATTGTCCTCCAGACCTCGCAACATGGCCTGGTTATCTTCCACAATCAGCACGCTTTTCATTTTAGACATCCTTTCAGAGCTTCACGCTCAATCGGACGCGGATAATCTGACGGTAAAAACGCTTCCCCGGCCGGGCTTGCTGTCCACGGCGATGGTGCCTTTGTGAGCCTCGACGATGAATTTCGCAATGCTCAGGCCCAGGCCACACCCCTCGGCGCGCCGCGTCAGGCTGCGGTCGACCTGGTAGAACCTGGCAAATATCCTTTTCAGCGCCCGGCGCGACATGCCCAGTCCATTGTCACGGACGCGAAAACAAACCGAGCCATCTTCAGTGAATGCACTCAGCGCAATATGCTTGTCGTCGTAAGAGTATTTGTATGCATTATCTAACAGGTTAACAAGCACGGTGACCATCGCGTCACGGTCAGCCATCACGTCGGGCAGGTCCTCGTGGGCTTCGACGTCGAACTTGCAACGCCCGGCGGCGAATTTGGTCTTGACCGCTTCCGCTGCGGCGTTCACGATGGCCGCCGGTCGCGTTCGGACCATGACGAAGGCCTGCTTGTTGCGTTCCATCCGTGAGAAGGTCAGGAAGTTGTCAATCAATCCGCTTAGCCGCTCATTCTCCTTTGAAATAAGCTGAAGATAATCCGTCACCTGCCGCTGATCCCGATAGCTGCCTTCCAACAGAGTATCGACGAGCACACGCATCGACGCGAGCGGCGTCTTTAGCTCGTGGGAAACGGTGGCAATGAAATCGTTCTTCAGCTTGTTGATCTTGATTTGTTTTCCTACAACCTGAGCCGTGAGCGTCCCCGCCGCCAGCATTACGGCGATGGCCAATAGTCCAGCCCAGACGTAAATGACCTTTTGCCGGTTGGCGGTTTTCTCGAAGATGTCCACGTCACTAAAGCGAGCTTCCACGTTCCAGCCCGGAAAGAATTTCCCCAGGCGGGCGTGCAGAAAAGCCTCTTGCGTGGGACCGTCAGAACCGAAAACGCATGTCCCTGATCCGTCCGATCGTATGATGCACACCATAGACGGCCTGAGGCAATTCGAGCCTACGGAAGCTGTCGGGCGACCACGAAGCAAGAAGCGCCGAGAGCGCGGATTTCTGAGAAACGCCCGGACGCGCTCTGCCTTGCTGGCTCTCGTACGAATCCAGGACGGTCGAAATCTGTTGTTTCAGCCGCTCCGCGTAATCCGTGTAGTTCCACTGGACCTCTTCGAACGTATTCAGGAGCAACCGCAACGATGACACGAGCTTGAGCGAAGTGTCCTGAGACCAGGGTTCGGGGGTCTCAGTGCTACCATACTTGTCGAGGAAGGCAGCCACCAACTCTTCGCTTGAAAGCAATTGCTTTGCCCTGACTACTTGCGACTGGAGCTGATCAGCCCACTCGCTTTTCTCCACAATCTCAATCGCCCTGCGGAGCAAGAAGATGCGGGTTTCCGACGGTATTGCCAGGAAATCCGAATCGCTTCCGGCGGTGTAATTGACCGCCGAATCAATCAACGTCTGCACGTCCGACCGATCCAGGCCGCGTTCGGTCTGGGCTTTCAGTTCCGCGAGCAATACCCTCGCCCGAGCGACCAGCGACGCAGAGGACGGACTTATTTCAGGGGGCGTTTGCCCGTAAGCCAATTCGCTGCACTGGGCGATAGCCTCGTCCATGTCGGCGGATTTTCTCAAGCAGCGAACTTTGCCCATCATCGCGGAATAGCGAACATAGTCGTCCGCGGCGGCTCCGGCCATTCGCTCATATAACGCCGCCGCCCGTGCGAAGTTCTCCTCGATGAACTCAGCCCTCCACGCCTCGTTGAACTCGCCCGACGGCTCGCTCGGCGCGCTTGCGACGATAGGGTAGACCAGCTTGTCATTGCTGTCGTACACAATCACGGCGTCGCAGGGTGGCGAGTCACCCGTTCCATCGTCCCGGCCGGCGAACAACCCGAACAACTCGACGGCTTGCCGGCCCACCGCTTTGGCCCCGAGCGAATTGATTCGATCCGACCAAAGGGCGTCCGCTCTTCGACTGAGCGTGTCCAACCGCCGCTGATAGACGTCCGTTAGCTTTTGTCGGACGGCCAGGCGCTCATTTCTGACCGCTTGGCTCATGAACCACAGCAAGCAGACGGTGGGCAGTATCACGGCTATCGCCAGCAGCAATACGACCCACCGCAACTGATTCTGCCCCGCTGGAATTTGGCCCGTCACTTTCACGTACTATTTGCCTTCGTTGTAGAGCGCCTCAATCTCGGACTGGCCGAGGGTGCAGTCGTAAACGCGAACGTCGTCGATCAAACCGTTCCAGAAACGACCAGTTATTTCCGCATTCTCTCCAATGTAGACCGGCTGGTCATTGGTGCTGATCGGACCGGACGCCGGTTGAGAGACGTCCACCGCGCCGTCAACGTACAGGGTCATCTTTTGGCCGTCATATACGCCGGCGACATGGTGCCATTTCCCGTCATTGACATTCCTTTGCCCGTACAGGCCGCCATAGGGACTCTTGCTGGGAACGTCCAGTCCGGTGCACGCAAACTCAAGATTGTCCGTGTCCTGATTCCGCTGCAATCTCCAGGCACTATCGCCCTTGGTCACGATGGCTTGCCATTCCTTATCGAAGCGGTTCACCTTAATCCACGCCGCAACGGTCACTTCCGCGACGCAGTCAAACTTCGATTCGTTCGCCACTTGCACCCAGTCGCCTTTGCCGTCGAACAAGAGCGCTCCGCCAATCTTGCCATTGGCGGCCTGCCACTTCGGCGTCCCATTCAATATCTTGCCGATGTTGCCGTTACCGGAGGCATCGGCGACGTCCCGACCGCTTGTCTCGTCTAGCTTCCACCATCCGATTAGGCCGGTTAATTCAGCGGTCCCGAACGCGCTCGGAGTCTGCCAAGCGTTGTCTTCCTTTCCCCGCCAAGTCAGTTTCGTGTCGCGATCCCCACCGTCGTCGTCATCATCAACGTGTACGTCCAACCCTATCTTCGTGCCCGCGGAAGGCTTTATCCCGAGAGTGGACCACGGAAACTTGATCTCGGTAAGGTATCCATTGCCCGTCGTGACCATTGCAAACTCGACCCCGTCCAGCCTGCCGTGCTCAAACCGGTCCATCGAAGGATTGGTCCTGTCCCAGTCGAAGTGATATTGGCCGTCATTGTTGCCGTAGTTTTGCGACTTGGCGTTGTCGGCGTCGATAAAGACCTCAACGCAATCGTCCTGGTACCACAGATCCGAATCCGAATCGTTTTTCAGGCTGTCGTCCGTCACGTTAACCAGCAGGTACAGGTTGTCGGCATCCCACATGGCTTTGTAGAACGCTGAGCAGTCTTCCTTGGACGAGACCGGAGAATAGATCACGTTGCCGAGCTCGTACCGGCGGGCCTCGGACCAGAGGTTTTCAACCTTTCCGTCGATTGCGACGGGTCGGCTTGTCTTGGTAACACAAGCCGGGGTCTCAGCTTGTCTTTTCTCGGCCCAGGCTTTCTCCTTAGCCGCAGAAATCATATCGGACAATTCCGTCAGCGGACCAAAGACATCCTTGAGCGGCGGGAGGTCGCGGATCTCGGCGCGCACGTTGAAGTCCCCGGATGCCTCGTGCGTACGAAGCAAGACCGTGGTCTTGTCACAGCTTTCGGCCAATTGGGCCATGAGCTCACTCGTCTTTCCCGCGGCCTCACCGTGAGCCGCGCCGACCAAGGCGCCGCCTGCGCGTATGGCTCCGCCGACGTTGACCAGCGCCAGCTTATTGACCGTCGGTGACAACGTGCTAAGGACGTTGTCTAGAGGGCCTGTGGAGGTGACGGATTGGCCGCGCGCCAGCGCCGAGGCCGAAGCATCGATGACACTCGGACTCAAGGATAGGACGGTCGCCTTGTTCTTCTGGTCCACGTAGCACTGGATTGTCTGATTGTTGGTAAGTTGAAGCTGGTATCTGCCCCCTTGCTCGCTACCAGGCTCGGTCGCCAACAGTTTGAACGCGGTTAGCAGCCCCGTCAAGATTTGGCGGGTTTGCTGAGGATTGGAACTGGTCAGAACCAACCCAAGTGAACCGACGAACGGAGGCAGGCCGGGAACGGACGCTGCGGCGGTGCCGTCCGAGGGCAGAACAAACAAGGTAACCTGCTCCACGTTGGCAAAGATGTCACCGCCCATCTCAATACCCTTCGCATTACGTATTTGCTCGCGTAACTTCTGGCTCTGAGGGCTGTTCGCCCCGCCCAGAGCGACGCTGGCCAGGACAAAGGCATTGGAGGGCACGGCATCGAAAGCGGCCCTGCTCAGCTTCGGGGTGCGAAACAGGTTGTACGCAAGACCGTTGTAACCTTCCTTCAAAGCCACGTTCACTTCCAACGCAACGTCACGCGGTTCGAGAGACACAGAAGCAATCAGGTCACTGATGTGGGCAAAATCGGCAAGTTCGTTCGCGTGACGAATGTTTTCAGGAATTTGTCCTTCCGGAAACAGTTTTGTCATCGCCGCATAGGCGCGGTCCACGTTAGCCCAAATGGTCAAGGCGTTTTCCTGACGGGCTTTCTTGCTGATCTTCGCAAAGGACGGGTTGCTTGAAGCCAGCGTCGCCCCGCCGCCGACGCCCTTGTACTGCTTGACGGACCACGTCAACTGCCCGGCCTTGTAGGCGGAAGGACTGGCCAGAATGACTACCGTGTCGTCGTAGGCGGCGCCCTGAGCAACGCCGGTAATGCCCAAGCCCACGGCGCGTATCTTTTTGAACTCCGCCATCATGTTGGGAATCAAGAAGCTGGCCACGATCTGTACGGGCGACGGCCCACCCTCGTTTGCGCCGCCAATCGCGGCAAGAGCGTTTTCGATAGGCGTCCCCTCGAGCATTTTGAGAATGGTCTCGACCTGTTTGCCGGGGCTGCCGAGTTCCACGTAGACCAGCGTATCCGGCGGCATGAGCGCCGCCGGGTCGGCGTTGCTCAAACCCTGAAGCAAAGGTTTGGCCTTGCTAATGACCTTGGTCTGGTCGCTGTAATCAGTAACCAGCTTCTCAAAAACAAGCTTCGCCTGTTGGTCCTGCTGCTTCTTCATATAACACATCCCCTGTCTGTACAGGGCCTGGGCCACGTCGGACCTTTGAGCAGCGGGGTCTTTGATGACCTGCTCGTATATCTCGATAGCCGCGTCGAGATTGCCATCGACCTCCTCGGCGTACAGACCCTCTTGCAGCAGGGCGCTGGCCGACCGGGGCGGAGACGACGAAGAGGACGCTAAAGTGGGCAGGGCCACCACCATTAGAAGAATGATTGTGACTGCTCGTAACCTTTCCATAATCATGCTCCTTTCAAAATAGTCTACCAAAAAACTGGTTGCTCTAATAGAAGCGATTATGCAAACCCCGTGTTACCAAGTTGTTACAGTCTTGTACTTTTCTTGATATTTTTTCGGATTCGCTCTCAAGCTTGATTTTTCGATCCACGATAATTAAGATATTGGCATGGCTGGACTTACATAAGGTTGGTGTCGTCTGCGAATAAGGTAACCCTGGCCTTGGGAAGACAGATGCGCAAATCACCGACATATTTGGCGCTGGGCGTTAGCACCGCACTTGTGGTCACAGCGGTGAGTTGGCTGATGATCTCCCGCACGCCCGGTCTCAGCGCGGAGGACGTACTGGCGCTGT
>JARRQQ010000080.1:0-10095 GCA_037381725.1 Sedimentisphaerales bacterium | reverse complement strand
ATTGGCCCGGCTCGAAGACCACCTGAAGACTCGTGAGGAATTGCGAACGCCGATTGTGGCCCGGCTGAACGCCAGCCTCAACCGGCAAAGTCTCGAGATGCTGCCCTGGCCCCAGAAAGAGCAGTTCCAAGCCGTGCCGGTCAGCCGGGAAAAGGTGGTCGCGTCACTCAAAGCGCAGAATCCCGAGCTTCAGGCCCTGGACTTCGAGAGGCAAGCGGCGGCCAGTCGCCTCGACCTGGCCAAAAAGAACTACTGGCCGGACGTCGGCGTCGGGCTCGGATGGATCGATACCGGCCCCGCCATGAACGCGGGCACGCCCGACAGCGGGAAAGACCCGGTGATCCTGATGTTCACGATGAACGTGCCCATCTGGCGAGACAGATATAGCGCCGCTGAGCGGCAAGCCAAAGCCGACGTTCTCAAGACGGCGCAGCAGAAGACGCAAACGGAAAATATGATCGTCGCGCGGACGGAACGGGTGCTGTACGACTACGAGGACAGCGACAGGAAAGCGAAGCTGTATGGCGACGTTCTCGTACCGAAAGCCGAGGAATTGCTGGGCGCCTCTGAGACGGCCTACAGGGGCGGTGCCCTCGACTTCCTGAGCTTGATCAACGCTCAGCAGAAGCTCCTTGAGTTCCAGTTGCGTTACGAAAGATCGGTGGCGGACAATCAGCAACGCCGGGCGGAGCTGGAGATGCTCGTTGGCGGTGAATTGTAGATCAACAGAATGAGGTGATTGCATGAAGACCAGAGTCCTTGGAGTTCCGATAGCGGCGATATTAGTCCTGGCCTTGCCCGTGATGCCGTTCTGCCTGTCGAACGTGGCGTTGGCGGATGAAGATGGCGCTCACACACATGAGCACGGAACTGGTCTCTCGTGGTTCTCGCTGGTCAGGCCTTTGGGAATATCCGCTCTGACGTGCGTGTTGGTCACCTTCGGCACAGGCTTGTTCCGGAGAAGGTTGAGAACCAGGTTCCTGAAAGTCCACCGGGTGTTTGCGTGGTTAGCCGTGGGATTAGGGCTCGTCCACGGCATCCTGGTATTAGCACTCTTTGGTACGTAGTGTGAAGCAAGAAGAACTGGGTGCCCGAATCGAGGAGATCACGAAATGATCGGGCACGGGACAAAATGAGAAAGAGAATGACGAAACCATGTATTTGTTTAAGGAGAATGACGATGAAGTCACCAAGTATGAAGATCTGGGCGATGTTAGGTGTGGTGGTGGTCCTGTCCGTAGGATTGCTCGTCCTCAATGGCTGCAAGAAGTCTGAGCCGGCCCCCAGCGGCACATCGTCTGATACGACGATGCAGATGGAAGGCCACGACCATGCGGCTATGGCCAAAGAGGCAGCCGATACAGAAACAGCTTCGACCACGGAGCAGACGATCTGTCCGGTCATGGGCAATCCCATCAACAAGGACGTGTTCGTCGAGTACAAGGGCAAGAAGGTTTATTTCTGCTGCCCCGACTGTGTAGAGAAATTCAAAGCGGACCCCGAGAAGTACGTCGCCAAGCTCCCGCAGTTTAAGCAATAGCGCCGAGTCGCTTTTCGGGTGAGATCGCGGAAAGAGTTACAGCAATCCGTCCGACCTGCTCCGGCCGGTCGGGTTGACAAGGAAAGTGTAAAATGGATAAATCAACGACAACAAGGCGGAACCGCTTGGTGCGTGTCGGACAGCTCTGGAAATTGCTTCCTGTGTTTATCGCTGGAATCGCGATAGGCGCCGTCATCCACTGGGCGGCCCGCCCGGGGCAGGTCGCCGGCCAGGAGCCTGCTTCATCCTCACAGAAGGAACAGCCAGCCGACCAGATCGCCTATTGGACGTGCTCGATGCATCCCCAAGTTCACGCGTCTAAGCCGGGCCTGTGTCCGTACTGCAATATGAAGCTGATACCGGTCCGCAAAAACGCCGGCGACGAAATGGCGGGCATGCGCGAGTTCACCACGAGCGAAGCGGCCAAAGCCCTGATGGACATCGAGACTGCCCCGGTCGAGCGCAAGTTTGTGACCGCAGAAGTCCGGATGGTCGGCAAGGTGGAATACGACGAAAGCCGGCTCGCCTACATCACCGCGTGGGTATCCGGACGGCTGGATCGGTTGTACGTCGATTACACGGGTGTCTCGGTCACCAAAGGCGACCACATGGTCTACATGTACAGCCCGGAACTGCTCAGCGCGCAAGAGGAATTGATCCAGGCGATGAAGTCCGCGGAGAAGATCAACTCCGGCAACTCCGAGATCATGCGGGGATTGACCGCTGGAACGCTCGACGCCGCGAGGGAAAAGCTCCGGCTGCTGGGCCTGTCCGCCGAGCAGATCGCCGAGGTCGAAAAACGCGGAACCGCGATCGATCACATCACGATATATGCGCCCATCAGCGGGATCGTCGTGCATAAGAACGCACTCGAAGGCATGTACGTCAAGACGGGGACGCATATTTATACTGTCGCCGATTTGACGCACGTGTGGGTCAAGCTGGATGCGTATGAGTCAGACCTGAGCTGGCTGCGCTACGGGCAGCAAGTGGAGTTTACGACCGTTTCTTTGCCCGGAAAGGTTTTCAAAGGGAGGATATCGTTCATCGACCCGGTTCTCGATCCCATCACGCGAACGGTGAAGGTGCGCGTGGACGTGCCCAATGCCAAGGGAGAGCTCAAACCGGAGATGTTCGTCAAAGCCGTCGTCAAGGCCAACGTGGCCGCCGGAGGCAAAGTGATGGACCCGAGGCTCGCGGGCAAGTGGATCTGCCCCATGCATCCTTCGGTCATCAAGGATGAGCCTGGCAAATGCGATATTTGTGAAATGCCGCTGGTGAAAGCGGAGTCTCTTGGGTACGTCAGCGCCGAGGCGGACGATTCCAACAAGCCGTTGGTCATCCCCGTCACGGCGGCGCTGGTCACCGGCACAAGAGCCATCGTTTACGTAGAAGTCCCCAATGCGGACAAGCCTACCTTCGAAGGCCGGGAAATCGTCTTGGGGCCTCGGGCGGGAAGTTACTACATCGTGCGGAACGGTCTCGAAGAAGGCCAGCGTGTTGTCACGAAGGGTAACTTCAAGATCGACAGCGCACTTCAGATCCAGGCCAAACCCAGCATGATGACCCCGGAAGGCGGCGGCTCCGGTGGCCACATGCACATGAATATGGGAGGCGGCGCGAAGGATAAGGCCTCTGGTGAAGCGGAAGGTCAAATGACCATGACGCTGCCCGCCGCGTTCCGTCAGCAGATCGATGCCGTGATTGCGGCATCGAGTGCTGTTGAAAATGCCGTTAAAGATTCGGACCTGTCCAAAGCGCAGACCGCGTTTGCCGAGCTTGGCAAGGCGATCAAGGCGGTGGACATGAAGCTGCTTGAAGGACATACCCACATGCTCTGGATGGAGATGTCCATGAGACTCGATAACGACGCCGTGGAAGGCCAGCAAGCCAAGACCCTGGAGGACGCTCAGCGCGTTGCCGAGTCCCTGAAGACAAACGTTGCGGCGCTGAAGTCGAAGTTCGGCCTGATACAGATGAATGATATGAAAGCCGGGGAACAGCCGCATGAGTGAAAATTACGCAGAGTTGACGCCGGAACAGAAGTCTCTCGTAGGCAGACTGCTGCGGTTCTGTCTGACCAACAAGCTTGTGGTCGGACTGATCGTGCTGTTCGCCATTGCGCTGGGCATTTACGTGGCGCCGTTCGATTGGAACCTCGGAGGTTTGCCGCGTGATCCGGTCCCGACCGACGCCATTCCGGATATCGGCGAGAATCAGCAGATCGTCTTCACGGCGTGGATGGGCCGCTCGCCCCAGGACGTCGAAGACCAGATCAGCTATCCGCTGACGATCTCGCTTTTGGGCGTTCCCGGCGTCAAGACCATTCGAAGCTATTCGTTTTTCGGTTTTTCAAGCATCTACATCATCTTCAAGGAAAAGGTCGATTTCTACTGGTCTCGCAGCCGGGTTTTGGAAAAGTTGAACAGCTTGCCGGCCGGCACGTTGCCGGAAGGCGTCCAGCCGGCGTTGGGGCCTGACGCGACGGCCCTGGGGCAGATTTACTGGTACACGCTCGAAGGCCGCGATCCCAACGGCAAGCCGGCGGGCGGTTGGGACCTGGAGGAGCTTCGCACCATCCAGGACTGGTACGTTCGGTACGCGCTGCTTTCGGCCGATGGGGTCAGTGAAGTAGCGTCGGTGGGCGGCTTCGTGCGCGAATATCAGATCGACGTCGATCCCGATGCGATGCGGGCCTACAACGTGACGCTTCCGGAGATTTATGCGGCCATCAAAGGCTCGAACGTGGACGTCGGGGCAAAAAGCATCGAACTGAACCGAGTCGAATATTTCATCAGGGGCATCGGCTTCATCAAGCGGGTCGAGGACATCGAAAACAGTGTTATCAAAGTTAATGACAATGTCCCCATAAGCATAAAAGACGTTGCGACCGTGACACTCGGTCCCGCGTTGAGACGCGGCGCCCTGGACAAAGACGGGGCCGAGGCCGTCGGCGGCGTCGTGGTGGCGCGATATGGCGAAAATCCGCTAGCCGTCATCAAAAACGTCAAAAAGAAGATCGAAGAGATTTCAGCGGGCCTTCCCAAGAAGACTCTGCCCGACGGCACGGTCTCGAAGGTGACAGTCGTGCCGTTCTACGACCGCACGGGTCTGATCTACGAAACGCTCGGCACACTCAATGACGCGCTGACCCAGGAGATTCTCATCACCTGTATCGTGGTCATCCTGATGGTGATGCACTTGCGAAGCAGCGTGCTCATAGGTGGCCTCCTGCCCCTGGCAGTATTGATGTGCTTTATCGCCATGAAGTACTTCGGCGTGGACGCGAATATTGTGGCCCTGTCGGGTATCGCCATCGCTATCGGCACAATGGTGGATATGGGCATTGTGATCTGCGAGAACATTTTGCGCCATCTTGAAAAGGCGCCGCCCGATGCGCCGCGGCTTGAGGTGGTTCACCGCGCCGCCAGTGAAGTCGGCAGCGCCGTCCTGACGGCAGTCTCTACCACGATTGTCGGCTTCTTGCCGGTCTTTACGATGATCGGGGCCGAGGGCAAGCTCTTCAAACCTTTGGCATTTACGAAGACCTTTGCGCTATTGGCCTCCATCATTATCGCACTGACCGTGATACCCGTCGGCGCGCTTATTCTGTTCACAGGGAAGATCTCCGCCAAAAAGCTGCGCTGGATTTTCTACGGGGTCATTGGAGCCGCGGGCATCGCCATCGCCGTTCACGGAGTCCGTATCAGCTCGTTTATTATAGACTTGGGTGGAGTCATTATCTTTCTTTTTGCGGCCTATGGTATTGTACAGGATCGGATACCGGAACGTCTCAAGGCGAAAATACCTCTCGTTGCAAATTTCCTCATCGTCATATTTGTGGCGGTGCTGTTGAGCGTGTTCTGGGAACCTTTGGGACCCGAGAAGGGCCTTATTCGCAATTTCCTTTTTGTGGCCGTGCTGGTCGGCGCCCTTCTCGGATTCTTCAGGCTGTTCATTGTGTTTTATCCTGCCATGCTGCGCTGGGCCCTGGCGCATAAGATTGTTCTTATGGCGGGCGTTGTTTTGGTTATGTGTTTCGGCCTTACGGCGTGGCGAGGGTTCGAGAGCACCTTTGGCTGGGTCCCAGCCGCTGCGCAAAAGGTCGGTGTCGACCCGAACACGACGAGATCGACGACTTTCTGGGTCAGAGGGAGCAAGGATTTTCCGGGCTTCGGAAAGGAATTCATGCCTCCGCTGGACGAGGGGTCTTACCTGTATATGCCCACGACGATGGTTCACGCTTCCATCGGCGAAGCGGCGGATATTTTAGCCAAGCAGGACATGGCATTTCGCAACATTCCTGAGATCGGTACGGTCGCAGGCAAGATCGGGCGCGTGGAAAGTCCCCTGGACCCGGCGCCGATTTCGATGGTCGAAACGATCATCAACTACAAGCCCGAGTACAAGGTGGACAAGAGCGGTAGAAGAATTGACTACCGTTACGACAAGAAGAAAGGGGAGTTTGTGCGAGACAGCAATGGCGAGCTAATCCCAGACCCGCATGGGCGGCCCTTCCGTCAGTGGCGCGACGAAATCAAGACGCCCGACGACATCTGGGAGGAGATCGTCAAGGCGGGCAAAATTCCCGGAACCACGTCGGCGCCCAAGCTCCAGCCTATTGCGGCGCGAATCGTCATGCTCCAAAGCGGTATGCGCGCCCCTATGGGCATCAAGATCAAAGGCCCTTCACTCGAAACGATCGAGTCAGTGGGCCTGCAAATCGAGGGATTCCTGAAAGAGGTTCCGAGCGTCGAGCCTTCGGCGGTCATCGCCGACCGGATCGTGGGTAAGCCCTACCTGGAAATCGTCCCCGACAGAAAGGCCCTGGATCGCTATGGGGTGAAGATACGTGATTTCCAGGACGTGGTCGAGGTCGCTATCGGCGGCAAGAAGATTACCACGACGGTGATGGGCCGGGAGCGTTTCCCCGTTCGTGTGCGATATCAGCGAGAGCTTCGCGACTCGATCGAGACGATTGGAAAGATCCTCGTCCCCGCGAAAGCCGGCAAGCAGCAGATACCCATCACTGAGCTTGCCGACATCCGCTACGTCCGCGGCCCGCAGGTGATAAAGAGCGAGGATACCTTCCTGACCGGCTACGTGCTTTTCGACATGAAGCCGGGCAACGCCGAAGTCAACGTCGTCGAAGATTGCCAGCGTTATTTGCAGAGCAAGATCGACAGTGGCGAGTTGGTTTTGCCTCCGAACGTCAGCTATACCTTCGCGGGCAGCTACGAAAATCAGATTCGCGCTCAGAAGAAATTAGCCGTGGTGTTGCCCTTGGCCTTGTTCATCATCTTTCTGATCTTGTATTTTCAGTTCAAGTCGATTCCGACCACGCTGCTGGTCTTCTCCGGCATCTTCGTGGCCTGGGCGGGCGGATTCATATTGATCTGGCTGTACGATCAGCCGTGGTTTCTCAATTTCTCGGTATTCGGAGTCGGCATGAGGCAGCTCTTTCAGGTCCATACAATCAACCTGAGCGTCGCAGTCTGGGTCGGTTTTCTAGCGCTGTTCGGTATTGCCTCGGATAACGGTGTCATTCAGTCGACCTACCTGGACCAGGTCTTCAGAGAGCGCAAGCCCGCCTCGATCAGCGAAATGCGGGAGGCGACGATTGTCGCGGCTCAGCGGCGTATCCGCCCTTGCCTGATGACCTCGGCCACGACCATTCTGGCGTTGATCCCGGTCCTGACCTCGGTAGGTCGAGGCAGCGACGTGATGGTCCCGATGGCTATTCCTTCTTTCGGCGGGATGCTGGTCGTCCTGGTCAGCGTTTTCGTCGTACCGGTCCTGTACTGCTGGGTCCAGGAAACGAAAGTGACTAAAGTGCCTAAGGTGAACTAAAGTGACTAAAGTCATCGAGCCGACGGCTGCGACTCCAACTTTAGGCACTTCAGTTCACTTTAGCCTTGACACCCCACCGCGATTGTGCCATCATACGTCCTGATCGTACCGATCGTAGGGGCAAGAAGCCGGCCCGGCGCATCGTGTCACGCTCACGCCAACGACCAGGCCGGCTCGAATTGAAAAGGAGAAAGCCGATGAAGAACGATGAACTGTCACGAAGAGATTTCATGCGCAACACGTCCTTGGTAGCGGCGGGGACCTTAGCGGGGACGCTGGCTGGAGGGGGCCAGGCCGAAGGGGCGGAGAAATCGAAAATCCTCAATTTCAACGAGAAGATGCACTACCGAAGGCTGGGCAAGACGGGCCTGATGGTCTCGGAGGTCAGCCTGGGCGGGCACTGGAAGAACCGCAATGCGGGGCGGTACTGGGACAGCTTTTCGAATGAAGAGGTTCCCGCCGACGTGGCGAAGAACCGCACCGACGTCGTCAGCGCGGCCATTGACTCTGGCATCAACTACCTGGATATTACGACGGCCGCCGAATGCCTGTGCTACGGCGTGGCCCTCAAGGGCCGCCGGGAGAAGATGCACGTCGGCGCCGACATTCACAACCTCGGCCCGCGCGGCTCGGATCGCTGCAACGTCAAGGACCAGACCTTCAACGTCGAAACCTGTCTGCGTCTCTTGAAGACCGACTACCTCGACATCTGGCGGCCCCAAGCCAAGATGACCGGCCAACTCGGTACCGATCAGCTCAATACGGACGCCGAGGTCGAATCCCTGATCGAGACCTTCCAGAAACTCCGCAAGCAGGGAAAAGTACGCCATCTCGGCATGTCGTGTCACTGCCGTCCGTGGTTCGAGCACGTCATCAACAAATACTCTGACTTCGAGATGATCATCTTCCCGTGCAGCGCCAAGACCCGCGTCGCGGGCCAGACCCCGACGAAGGATAACGTGGAAGAGGTCAATCCCGGCCACGGGTCCGACCAGACGCAGAGCATCTTCAATGTCGTCCGCACGCGGGACGTCGGCGTCGTGACCATCAAACCCTACTTCGGCGGCAGCCTGTTCGAGAGCTGCGGCAAGGTGAAGTTCCCCGTCATGGGCGTGGGCAGCAAGAAGGAAAATGACGCGGCCCGTCTGACGCTTCAATGTATCCTTGCCAATCCGAGGATCACGGCCACGGTGCCCGGCTTGTCCACGGTCTACGAGGTGGAGAACGCCGCACGCGCGTCATATACCCGCTCGCTCGGAATGGCCTAGGCGGACACGCAGTGGCTCATGGAAATCACGGACCGCCAATGGGCGAATCTCCCGCCGGAGTACGAGTGGCTGCGCGACTGGGAAGTGGTCTGAGACATATTGACTATTGGCGATTGAATATTGACTATTCGCGTGTAGGCGGTGGGTGGCCGTGCGCGGTCGTTTCAATAATCAATAGACAATAATCAATAGTCAATCACCAAGAGGAGTGCGCTGGAATATGGGAAAGAGTCTGTACCTTGTGGGGATTATGGTGGTTTTGGCGGCGCTGTCCGGGGTTCTGACGGTTTGTCCCGCCGAAGAGTCACAAGAGGAGAAACCCAGCGGCAACAGCAAATGCTACGTTTGCCATCCCGGCATGAAGACCGAGGAACTGACAACGAGTCACCTGGAGATGGGCGTCACCTGCGACGAATGTCACGGGGCCTCGACCGCGCACATGCACGATGAGATGCTGATGACCGAGCCCGATCTGCTGTTCGGACGGTCGGAGGTGCCGCGAATGTGCTCGAATCCGACGTGCCACAAGCCGGGCGGCGGGCGTCAAATCTACTCTCGCGAGGATCACAAGAACCAGGAAGCCGTGGAGGCCTTCTTCCAGAAATGGAAGGGGCACATGCGCCCGAACGGGCGGTCCGTGAACGCCGCTTCGGTCTGCACGGATTGTCACGGAACGCACAATATCAGCGAGCCGATCAACCCGCAGTCCGAGGGGGAACAGGCCGCCGCATGGATCGCGGCCTTCAACGGTCGTGACCTGTCGGGCTGGAAGGCATCGAGCAGCTCACACTGGACGGTGAAGTCGGGCCGGCTCACGGCAACTACGCCCGAAAACCGGCAGGGTGACACGATCTGGACCGGAGCGGTTTACGAGAATTATCTGCTGGCTGTGACGTTCCGGGCGGACTGGCCGGTCCACGCCGGTATTTGGCTTCACGGCGATGGTTCCAAGCGTGGTCCGCGCATCGAAATATTCGAGCCAACACAGACGAGCGGACCAAAAGCTTATACCGGTAGTGTCTGGGTGCCCGGCAAAGGGTTGGCTCTGGCCAACCTGAACGGCGATCTGATTGACCGCGAGAGTTGGAACACGCTCTCGGTTAAGGTCGAGGGCGACAAAGTCCAGGTCTGGCTGAACGCCGAGGAGATCGGGTCGGTCCGCGTGGCGGGGCCGAGCAAAGGACGCATCGGTTTGTACATCGGCAAGCCACCTGCTTCAAAGTCTGCCGAGCTGTCCGTCCGTGAAGTGCTTGTCCAGAAGTTGGCCGAACCGGAGTTGAAAACATCCGCATCATAGAGAGGTGAGTCATGTCAAGTCATTTGGATCGTCGTGGTTTTCTGAAAAAATCTGTCGCGGCCCCCGCCGCTGCGCTTGCCCTGAGCTTCGAGGAACGGGCCCTCGTGGGAGCGCCGGCGAGAACCCAAGCAACCCTCCCG
>JARRQQ010000079.1:0-13956 GCA_037381725.1 Sedimentisphaerales bacterium | reverse complement strand
GGCCAACATGAGGCTTAATACCTAAAACCTGGAAATAATTTGAGGATACTACTTCAAGACCCACAAGTTCCATATGCCCTTTTCGGTTCAACATATCTTCTTGACGAGATACAGCAAGTGCCTCTGAAAGTGTACGGCTCTGCTCTTTCAATTCTAAATATTCAGGGTATGAAAAAGACGGCCTGAGGATGCGCACGATTTCATGCTCGTTACAAAACGAAAGAGGACGAAGAAATACCGCATTCAGAGCTGTGAACACTGTAGCATTCAGCCCAATACCAATGGCTAGCGACAAAACCGCCACGACTGTGAAGCCGGAGCTTTTACGCAACTGGCGAAGCCCATAACGTATATCATGCCACATCGTCTTCATTTGTCATTCCTTCTGAATTCTGTTTCCTATATCCTGTATTCTGTATTCTCATTCAATCACTCGTATCTGAGCGCCTCCATCGGATCGATCTTTGCCGCCCGGCGGGCGGGGAAGTAGCTAGCCAGCAGGGCCACGGTCATCAGGACGCATGACACCAATACCAATGTCACCGGGTCTGTGGGGGTCACATCGAACAGAAAGCTGGATAGCACGCGCGTCAGCGCCACCGCGCCGGCGATGCCGACCACGAGGCCGATGAGAATGAGCTTGAATCCCCGGCCCAGCACCGCCCTGAGAACATCGACACGGCGCGCGCCCAGGGCCATGCGAATGCCGATATCGTGGGTCTGGCGCGCGGTGCCGTATTGCAGCAGGCTGTAGATGCCGACCGTCGCCAACGCCAACGCGATGCCGGCGAAGATCCCCAGCAGGATCATCACGAAACGCCGCGGCGCCAGCATCTCCGACAGCGTCGCCTCCAGCGGCTCGATCGTCCCGATCACCTGGTCCTTTTCCAGTTCGGCAACGAGCCTTCGAATGGCGAGCGCCAGGCGCATCGGGTCGCCGTCCGTTCGCACCAGGAGGACCGCCTTTTGCGAGTACTCCGTGCCTCGTGTGTAGACGGTCCCCATGACCGGCCCGGGTGCGGCAAAGCAGCGAATCGTATCCACGATCCCAACAATGGTGTGAACATGCTGTCCGGACGAATCGTCCCTCACAAAGGTCTGGCCGAGGGGATCGCTATCGGGGAAACACTCGCGTGCGAGGGTCTTGTCAATCACGATGGCTTCCGGGTCCAGGTCGTCAAATGCCTGCCCGGCCAGCCATTGCATACCCACGGCATCGAAAAAGCCCGGCGTCACCGATATCCAGCGAGCCGACCGGGGTTGTCCCGGCCCCGTCGGTCCGGCGATAGTGAAATTTGTGGCCCAGGCGTCGGGTGAGCTGAATATATCGGTCGCGTCGTCCCAGCCGACGTAGCATCCCACCGAATGGACAGATGGAAGGGTTCGGGTCCGTTCGAGGAGAGGCCTGAAGAAATTGTTGCATTGGTTGGTTTCGATATATTTCGTCACCGGAAGGTCGATACCCACGGCCAGCAGGTTCTGCGGCTGGAATCCCAAATCGACCGCCTGCAATACCACCAGCGTTCGAATCAACAGGGCCGCACCGATCAGCAAAACCAGCGAGAGACCCAACTGGCTGACCACCAAGCCATCGTGAAGACGACGCCATCGCCGACCGCCCGTGGTGCGTCCCGTTCCTTGTTTGAGGGCCTCGTTGACGCCGATATCGGAAGCCCTCCAGGCCGGTACCAGGCCGAACAGCAGTCCCGTCAGCAGTGAAACCCCCAGGGTGAAACCGAGGACCCGCAGGTCGACGTTTGTCTCCTGCAAACGCGGGATGTCGGCCGGGCACAGGGCCACCAATCCCTTGACCGTACAAAACGTCAGGACCAGCCCCAGGACACCGGCCGCCAGACTGAGCAGGAGGCTCTCGGTGAGCATCTGACGCACGAGGCGACCGCGTCCGGCCCCGAGCGCCAGCCGCATGGCCATCTCACGCTGCCGAACCGTCGCACGGGCCAGGAACAGATTCGCGACGTTGGCACAAGCAATCGACAAGACAAAGCCGGCCGCGCCCAGTAGCAGCAACGGCAGCCTCCGATGATGGCGGAGGAGTCCATCCAGAAACCGGTATACGTTAACCACATTGGGGGCGGTGTCGGCCGGCTCGGTGTGTCGGAGACGACTGGCCAGAACCGCCAGGTGCGCACTGGCCCGCTCCGGCGTGATGCCCTTCTTGAGACGGGCAAACGGGATGACTATGGAATCAAAATACGCTGCCGGACCTTCGGTGAAGATCATCGCTCGCCAAAACTGTACCGGCGCGCCAAAGGGAAAACTGAAGCCGGGAGGCATCACACCGACGATCGTATGCGCCCCAGACTCCAGGCCAAGGCCCTGATCCCCATTGCCCTTCAGGGAGGTGAAGGTAAGATTCCGACCGATCGCATTCGGGTCCGCACCCAGGTGATCCCGCCAAAAGGCGTGGCTGACGACCACCACGCGTGGACTGTCAGGCTTCTCATCTTCCGGGCCGAACCCGCGTCCCTGGCTCGGCTGGACCCCCAACAAGGAGAAGGTGTTGGCCGTAATGTCGCAGCCTAAGACTTGATGGCGAGTCTCTATCTCGTGGACGTACAGCCGGTTGGCGCGATACCCGGCGACGGATTCGAACACGTTGTTGTATTCCCGAAGATAGAAGAAGTTCGGACGATTCCTGAACTGCTCAGTCCAGTCGACGCCCCCCGGCTGTCTGATCCACACCAACTCATGCGAGTCCTTGTAGGGCAAGGGCCTCAGCATCACGGCGTTGACCACGCTGAAAATCGCCGTATTAGCGCCGATGCCCACCGACAGGATCAGAACCACCACGACGGTAAAGCCGGGATACTTGGCCAGCATCCGCAGCCCATACCTGATGTCTTGCCATAAAGTTGTCATTGCATAACTCCTAAAACCGACCGGAATAGTGGAATGATGGAACGATAGAATATTGCAGGAGCGTTAACGGCCTCGCTCGTTATTCCAGTATTCCAATATTCCATCATTCCAGTCTTCTGCTCATCGTTCCAACCCTATTCATATCTCAACGCTTCCATCGGATCGATCCTCGCCGCCCGGCGAGCAGGAAGATAGCAGGCCGCCAGAGCGGCTGATGTCAGCACTACCACGACCGATATAGAGGTGATTGAATCGTAAGCCGTGACACCAAAGAGAAGACTATTGATGAGCCGCCCCAAAGCGAACGAGCCCGCTAGGCCAATGGCGATGCCGATCAATACCAACTTGGCGCCTTGATGCAAGATCATACGCACTACGTCGGCCATGCGAGCGCCCAGGGCAATTCGAATACCAATCTCATTGGTCCGTCGTGAGACAGAATAAGCCATGACGCCGTAGATGCCCAGAGCTGCAAGCAAGAGGGCCGTCAAGGCGAAAAGCCCAAGGACCGTCGTCGTCAGTCGGCGCATGAAAGAGTGTTCCAAACTAATAGCCCGCAGAGTCTGGATATTGTCTATCGGCACATCGGGACCGATTTGAGAAACCGTGTGACGAATTGGGACCACCAAACTCAGAGGATAGTCTTGCGCGCGAACCACCACCGTCATAGAATCCTCTACATCCTGATACAGGCAAAGGTAGATGGATTCCCGGGAAGAGTTATCTACTCCGTAGTGTTTGACGTGACGGACCACGCCGACCACTTCGGACCATGGCGCATTAGGATCAGGGCTGGTACGATGGATCTGGAGACGTTTACCCACAGGATTTTCATCAGGCCACCATTTGCGTGCGAACCTCTCGTCTACGATCACGACCGGAGGAGCATCGCGGGTATCGTGTTCGCCGAAGAAACGCCCGCTTAATAATTGAATACCCATTGCCTGGAAGAGATCAGGACTGACACGACTATATTCTGCAAATATCTCCTGGCCGGACGCGGGAATCGGCGCACCCTCAACATAATAGGTTGACTGTGAACCACCGAGCATGGCGGAGGTCAAGCCGACATGCCTTATCCCTGCGATCGATTCCGCGCGATGCAGAAAGTCCCTATAGAAGGCCAACTTCTGCTCATCCGTGCGGTAGGTCTGGCTGGGTAGACGAATGTTGAAAGTCACGGTACTGTCTGGATTATAACCCGGATCAGCTTGAAGATAATGCACGAAGCTGCGGAGCATGAGCCCGGCACAAAACATGAGGGAAAGAGCGAGGGCAATCTCGGTAACTACAAGGGCGTCGCGCAGGCGGCTATGGCCTCTCGTCGAGGTGCTGGTTCGGGAGTTGTTTCGAACCGTGCTGTTTGCCTGACTGCCTATACAGTGCCGGGCGGGAATCAAACCGAAAAGAAGGCTTGTACCGATTGCGGTCCCGAGTATGAATAACACCATGTTGGTGTCAAAGTGCAAGAGGTCGTTTCCGGCCTTAACAATATGATCACTTAGGAAGGCATCGAGCAGGCCCGTCCCCCAGAGGGCTACGATCAACCCCCCTGCTACTCCCAACAGAGCAAAGACCAGATTCTCTCCCAGCAACTGCCTGACAAGACGCAACCTTCCCGCTCCCAGTGCCCGGCGCACGGCAAATTCCTGGATTCGTGCAGAGGAGCGCACCAGCAACAAATTGGCGATATTAACACACACGATGAGCAATACGGCGAGCACCGAACCCATCAGCACGAGCAAAGCGGGCCTCGTATCACCCATCAACCATCGATGGAACGTCTCGACCGCGACCCGACAACCTCCGTTGCTATCAGGATAGGCTTGTTCCAGTTGTTCGGCGATGTGATTCAGGTCGGCCCGGGCACTCGCCAAGGTGACTCCTTCCTTGAGTTTTCCGATACCTGCCGTACCCTGATGATTGCTCCTTCTTATAAACCAGTCGTATTGATCCAACAAACCAATGGGCGTCCAAAATTCCACGGGATTCCGGCGAAATGGAGGAAAGGCAAACGACGGTGGCAACACGCCAATGATGGTATAGGGATCGTCATCCAGCACCAGCGTTTTACCGATGACGTTCGGAGTCCCGCCAAAACGCCGTTGCCATAGGCCCGGGCTGAGAATGACCGTTCTTTCAGCTCCCGCGTGGTCGTCCGTCTGGTTGAACAATCGACCCAGCATCGCCTTCGCCCCAAGCATAGGCAAAAGATTCGCGGTCACTTGCATTCCTCTGAGCCGCTCAGGTGCACTTGTTCCCGGTACAGTACTCCGGATATTCCGGTAACACGCCATCTTCTCGAAGGTCTGATTCTGCTTCCTCCAATCCAGATAATTCGCATACGAAACGGACATCCGTCCGAAGGTTGCATGAGTATCCGTGAAGTCGACCAGCCGCTCGGCGTCATCGAAAGACAAGGGACGTAAGAGATACGCATTGACGAAACCGAACATCGCAATGTTCGCGCCGATCCCGATGGCCAACGTCAAAACGGCGATAGCCGCAAATCCCGGATTCCTCGCCAGCATCCGAAAGCCATAGCGTATGTCTTGCCAAATCGTCATCGTCGATAATTCTCCTTACAATATGATTCTTTCACTCTGCTCTTTTAGAACTACTCGTAACGCAGCGCTTCCATCGGATCAATCTTTGCCGCACGTCGGGCGGGTATGTAAGAAGCGGCCAGCGGCACGAGGATCACGAGCAGGAGACCAACAGCAAGGGCTAAAGGATCTAAGGGCGAGATGCCGAATAACTGGTTGGCGATGACCTTGCGCAGGACGAACGCGCCCAGTAATCCGAAACCGACGCCAGTCATGGTCAAGCCCGCCGCGCGTTTCATAACGAGCCGCAGGATATCCCGTCGCTGAGCCCCAAAGGCGATCCGAATCCCCATCTCACGAATCCGCATGGAAACAGTGAACGCCACTACGCCATAAATCCCAATTACCGCCAGGGTAAAGGCAACAGCCGCAAACACCGAGAACATGGCCATAAGAAACCGCCGGTGGGCCGTAAGCTCGGAATAGAACCCTTCGATCGTGCTCATGCTCTCGATCTTGAAAGAATCATCTACAGAGCAGACCTCCCGGCGTACGGCTTGCATCAAACCTGTGGGATTGCCCCGGCAACGCAGCGCGACGCTCAGCACATAATGGCTTCGTGTGCGCTGGGCGAAGGGAATAAAAGCCTCCAGCGGAGGATCTACGTCAGGTCCTTCATACCGGATATTCCGCACGACTCCAACCACACGACGCTGAACGAGCGTCTCCCCGCTTCCATCATAGAATATCCTCGTTCCATCCCCGAAGTCCATCAACTGGCCAATGAAATCTGCCTCGGGCCAGAGTCTCCGGGCCAGGGCCTCGTTCACGATCACAACGGGACTGGAATTCTTACTGTCCTGCATTGTAAAGTATCGACCACGAGCCAGCGACGCTCCCAGGACGCGAAAATAGTCCGTGCTAACAGTTCGCACATACGAAACGGGCTGGGATTCGGGTGCCTCCTCCTCTGGAACAGGGCTTACCAGCCGGGAATCCGATAGCTCGCCTGAAAGAGGCAGGCCGGTCGAGGAAGCCGCCAGTTCCACACCTGGAAGAGTTTGTAGTCGCTCCAGCAGTTCGTCATGTCGATTCGTGAGCTCCGGACCTGACAGCCGTAAGGTCAGAACATGACCGGACTGGAATCCCAACTCGACTTGCATCAGTCGCAAGTAGCTTCGGATCAACAGGCTGGCTCCTATGATTAACGTAAATGATAGGACAATCTCCGATACAACGACCCATCGGATGGTTCGGTGCTCACCGAATCCCGAAGTCGCCCGCGTTCCGAATCCCTTCAGTACACTCGCCAAATTCAGACGAGACGCTGGAATGCCCGGAATCAATCCAACGACAAAGGCACACAAGAGAGTAACCATCAGAGAAATGGCAAGAACCCTTGCATCCAGGCAGATTTCGTCGACACCCGGGAGATTCCGTGGAGCCAGGCCAAGTAACACATCCATGCCCCACTGCGCCACGAGGATTCCAAGAAGGCCTCCGAGCAGCACAAGAACCATGTTCTCGCAGATCAATTGACGTATGATCCGCCATCGGGAACTGCCCAAAGCAGAACGTACAGCCATCTCGGTCTTGCGCTTCATAGAGTGTACAAGGAACAGATTGATCACGTTTGCGCAGGCAATCATCAGGACAAATGCTGCTGCGGCCAGGATCAGGAAAGTCACGGAACGAATAGGTCCCACTAAAGTCTGCGGCATGGACTGCACGAGCATCCGAATATCCTTTGGGAAATCATCGACGTATTGCTTATGTTGCAGACGTGTGATACGGTCTATATCCGCTTGAGCCTGAGCAATCGTCGTTCCGTGTTTCAATCGGGCAAGGGCAGCATAGTTCCAACTGGTCCGAGTCTCGGACTCGAAGCTCCGGGATACAGGTATCCAATAGCCCACACTCCTGTTCAAAGCAGCGCCATAATATGTCGGAAAAAACCGATAATTATGAGCCGCGATGCCAATGACCTCCCGAGCCCGCCCGCCCAATAAAATAGAGCGCCCGATGATCTGTGGATCCTCAGCGAATTTGTCGCGCCACACCTGACGGCTCAGAACGATCACCGGCAATCCCTGGTCGCTATCCGTCAAGGCACGACCGAGTAACGTTCGCATTCCGAGAACGGAGAAGAAATTCGGCGTCACTATCATTCCTTGCAGACCCATCAGATTTTCCTGCGTTTCGGCCCAGCCGGCCCAGCCGGTGTGGGGCTCATACCGTTGGTACGCCGCCATGTCTGAGAACGACGTGTTCCGTTCCTTCCAATCGAGAAAGTACCGGGCCGAGACTGCAGGTACGCGGCTGCCGGAATCATCCGCACGAACGAGAAATACGATCCGACCAGGACGCTCATAGGGCATGAATCGCATTGTTACTCCGTTGATGACACTGAACACGGCCGTGACGGCGCCAATACCGAGTCCAAGGCATAGAATCACCGCCATCGCGAATCCGGGTTTGCGTTTCAACACGCGCCATGAATAGCCAATCTCTTTCCATATTGTCATACTGCAATTCCTTCTCTATTCTGTTTTGTGTGATTCACTTCAATCACTCATAACGCAACGCTTCCATCGGATCAATCTTCGCCGCTCGACGGGCGGGTATGTAGCCGGCCAGAAGCGAGACGATACCGAGCAGGGCCAGGGTTATCCCAACGCCAGCCGGGTCCATCACTCTGAAGCCGTGAACCGAGCTCGCGATCAGGCGCGTCGCGCCCCATCCTAATAGCAGCCCGACCATCAGTCCCCCCGCCGTCAGCACGAAGCCCTCTTTGAAGACCATGCCCATAACCTCTCTCTGCGTCGCGCCCAGGGCTTTGCGGACGCCGATCTCGCGGGTGCGCGAGGCAACCATGTAGCCTTTGACCGCCCAGATTCCCAATGCGGCCAGGAACAGAGCAATGGCCCCGGCCGTACCCGTCAATCGCACGCACATTTCCGCGAACCAGAGTATCTTGTGATCGCGGCGTCTGTCCGCCAGAGTCGTGACCGACAGTACGGGCACACGCGGATCGACCTCGCGGATCGCTTCGACAATCCGCTGTTTCATGGCCGCCGCCGATTCGGCATCCTTCAGACGCACATAGAAGACGGGGCACATCTGGTTCGGCTTGGCCGGCTTGTAGGTCTGCACGAAACTCGGCTTGCCCTGCACGCCTGGAATCGTGGGGACAATGCCCACGATGCGGTAAGGCTCGGAACGATCAGAAAACCAGCCAAACCGAATCCAATCCCCGAGAACATGACCGTTCGGGGCCATCTTACGGGCGAGATGCTCGTCGATGACGACAACGTTTTCCGCATCCACGATGTGGTCCAGGCGATTGAAGGAACGCCCTTGCAAAAGAGGAAGTCCAACCGATGGGAAATAGTCTCCGCGCACGAGTGGTGAGGCGGCGCCGGCTGCCAGCAACCTTTCGGAGTCGTCGTTTCTCGCCCCAGGCACATACGTATATATCGAATCCACACCGCCAGCGCCGAACGAAAAAGAAGGTGATGTACCCAGAGCACGAACGCCCGGCAACGATTTAAGCCGGTCGGCCAGTGTCTCGCATACCTGCGCACTGCGTGGTCGATCATAGCCGGCGGAAAGCGGATCAAGTTCCACGACCAGCGTCCCATCTAAACTAACCGTGTCATCCGTGCTCGCCAGGGCCAGCGCGCGACGCGTAAACGTGACAGCAATCATCACCAGCACGACGGTCAACGCGATGTGGCAGAGTACGGACAGATCGCTTCGTCGGCGTTTGACGGATCCGAGCAAAGCGCCGCCAGACTCTTTCAATTCGCCCACGACGTCACGCCGCGACAGGCCCAGCGCCGGTCTAAGGCCAAATAGTAAGGTGGCAACAAGGCTGACAACCAGGGTCATTGCGAGCACGCGGAAGCTGAGACTTGTTTGCAGGCATCTCCATCGCAGTTGTTGCGAAGCCACGAACCAGGTGTTGAGAACGCTGGTGGCCCAGAAGGCCAGGATCAGGCCGAGGACGCTTCCCAGCATCGCCAGCAAAAGTGATTCGACGAGCAACTGCCGGATGATCCGCAGGCGGCCACCGCCCAGGGCCATGCGAAGCGCAATCTCACGACTGCGGCGCGAGCCTCGGATAATCAACATGTTCCCCAGGTTAAAACAGGCGATGACGAGAATCGTTCCTGATACGCCGATCAAGAACAGACTGTACCGCGTTATCTGCGAACGTTGGTGGGCGCCGTAGCCGGCGGTAGCTCCCGGGTTGCTCGCATACATCGGGCCGATCCTCGGGGCCGGGTAAAGGTAAAGCGAGCTTCCGGGCGTCCAGTGCCTGGGGAATTGCGCCTTGAGGCGGGCGGCCGCGGGCTGAAGGGACGCCTCGGCGCTTTCCAGGCTCACGCCGGGCTTAAGTCTCGCTACCGGTACGACGGGAAGAGGATATTCGTCGAAGCGCCATTTCTCGGGGGGCCTGGACTCTCCGCGGGCCAGGACCATCGTGCTCAGGTACGTGCCCATAGGCAACCAGAGGTCGGGGCCGGCCATCGTTAGGCCCCTGAATCCCTCGGGCGCAACGCCGACCACCCCTATCTTCGGAACCACACCCAGAAAAGAAAAGTAGTTCCCGGAGACGAATAGCGCGTGGACCTGACCGGTTCCGCTCTGTCCAGCCAAGGTAACAGTCCGGCCCTCGTCCTGAACCATGAAGTCACTGAAGGGCTGATTGCTGTCGCTAATGGTGCGATAAGCGAAATAGTCGATGAGCATATCGGAGATACCACAGCACACTAAACGTTCCGGCTCTCTGACCCCGAGAGGACGCAGGAGCAGCGTGTCGGTCACACTGAACGTAATCGCGTTTGCGCCGATACCAATCGCCAGAGTGAACACAGCAATCGCCGTGAACTTGGGGCTTTTGCTCAACATTCGAATGCCGTAACGGATATCCTGCCAGATCGTTGTCATTGATAATTCCTCTCGAAGTCCGTTCCCTGCATAGTGTGCCCCTTTGTCTCTACTCGTAGTGCAGTGCTTCCATCGGATCGATCCTGGCTGCCCGGCGAGCGGGAATGTAACTGGCCAGCATCGAGGCGAAACCGAGCGACACCACAGCCGCCGCGACACTCAGTGGATCCACAGGGTTAATGGCATAAAGCGCGCTACTGACCAAACGCGCCGCACCCAATCCCAATAAGAGTCCGAGGATCAATCCGACGATCGTGAGCACAATTCCTTCACGAAAGACCATCCCCATGATGTTTTTATTCGTGGCGCCCAGGGCCATTCGGATACCGATCTCAGGAGTGCGGGAGGCAACCATATAGCCTTTAACGGCATAAATACCCAGGGCCGCCAGGAACAGAGCCATAGCTCCGGCGGTCAGCGCCAGCCGGGCACAGAGGCCGGCGGACCACAACTCATCATTGTCGCGGTGCCTCCGTGCCAAAGTGGCCATCGAAAGTATCGGTACACGCGGCTCGATCTTATGGATCTCCTCGGAAATCTTCTGCATCATGGCCGGCACGGAATCAGCGTTCGCCAGCCGGATATAAAGGTATGGGCACAACTGATCCGGCTGAATCGGTTTATACGTCTGGGCATGGATTTTCTTGATTTCAGTTCCCTGAACGTTGGGAACGATCCCGACAACTCTGTAAGGCTCCGAATACTCGGTAAAAATACCAGACTGGATCAAACAGCCGAGAGCCTTGCCATCCGGACGGAGCTTGCGAGCAAGACTCTCGTCGATGATGATGACCTTCTCCGCATCAGGTGTGCTGTCCAGGCGATTAAAGGCGCGACCTTGTAACAAAGGCAGCCCCATCGCGGCAAAGTAATCCCCGCCCACCTCGGTTACTGGACAATACTCCGCTAAGAATCTCCTCGATTCGTCCCCTTCCCCTCCCGGAGCATATTCGTAAATCGACATCACTCCACTACCACCGAAAAAGAACCGAGTCGTCATCCCCAACGCCTTCACACCCGGCAAGGAAGCCAGATGATCGGCCAGAGCCTCACAGACTTGGGCGCTTCGGATGCGATCATAGCCGGCTGAAAGTGCATCCAGCTCAACGACCAGCTTATCGTCCAAGCTAAAACCATAATTGGGCTGGGCCAATCGTAGAGAGTTATGAGTGAAAAGTGCCGCACCCAGCACAAGAACCACAGCCAGCGCGATCTGACAAAGCACGGATAAATGGCTCTTTTTTATTCTTGCGGAAAGGAACATAGCGCTGCCGGATTCCTTCAATTCGGTAATGAGCCCACGCCGCGACAAACCCAGGGCTGGCCTCAGACCGAATAGTAAGGTGGCGATCAAGCTAAAGCCCAAAGTTGCTACGAGCACTCGAACGCTCAATTCAGTTTTCAAACTGAACATTTCAGGTAATTTCACAGTCGCGATCCAGGCATTGAGAATCCGGGTGCCCCAGAAAGCCAGGATCAAGCCGAAGGCTCCTCCTAAAAGGGCCAACAAAAGCGACTCAATGAGCAACTGACGCATAAGGCGCAAACGACCTCCGCCCAGGGCCAAACGAATGGCAATCTCCCGATGGCGGCCGGTTCCGTGAACGATTAGCATGTTCGCCAGGTTCATACATGCGATAATTAGTATGATCCCTGACACCCCCATTAGAACCAGACTAAAATATGTCGATACTTTGCGTTCCTCTTCCGAATCGACACCCATCGAAATCCTGGGCGGTCGTTGAAGATAAAGCGAGCAGTCAGGTTTCCAAAACCTCGGATAATCTTCTTTGAAGCGAGGGACCAACGTTTGTAACTGAGCTTGGGCCGTCGCCATATTCAAACCCGGCTTGAGCCGTCCCACGAGTTTGAGGTACGGATAGCTTCGATCACTTCGTGCCTCTCCGGGGCTTGCGTGTCCACGGGAAAGCCAAACCACGGATAGATGACTCCCCAGAGGCAACCAAACGTCAGGGCCGATGATCGTGATACCGGTAAAGGCTTCCGGGGCGATGCCGACGACCTGACAGCGTACGCCATTGAGGCTCAAGTATTGACCAACAATGTCCGGATCACCTCCCAGGCGCTGCCAGAAGCGGTAGCTCAAAACCACGACGGGCGAAGCCTCCAGAAGCTCTTCTTCGGGCAGAAAGCCGCGTCCTCGTATCGGGGCTACTCCCAGGAAAGAGAAGTAATTGGCCGAAACGAATGTCGTGCTGACCTGCCGGGTCGTATCCTTGTGCACTAAGGTGACGGACCTGTAGCCATCATCCTGCACCATGAGGTCTTTGAACGCTAAATTACTGTCACGGATCGTGATATAGGCAGAATGTGGAATGTCTCCTCCCAAGAAATTGCGAAAAGTACAGCAAGCTAATTGCTCGGGCTCCTTGACCTTCATGGGACGTAAGAGCAACAGATCGGTTACGCTGAACATGACGGCATTGGCCCCAATGCCGATAGCCAGAGTGATCAAAGCGATGGCCGTGAATCCTGGATTCTTACGCAGCATTCGGATGCCATAGCGAACGTCTTGCCATACTGTTGACATTATCAATTCTCCTTGTGCTTGAAGCTACTCGTATCTGAGCGCCTCTATCGGATCGACCTTCGCCGCTCGTCGGGCTGGGATGTAGCTGGCCAGGAACGAAGCGGCTCCGAGCAAGATCATGGTCACGAGAATACTGGCCGGGTCGATGGCGCCGATACCGTAGAGCAATCTGGCCGCCACCTTGGCCACACCCAGTCCCAGCGCCAGCCCGGCGATCAATCCCAGCATCGTCTGCACCAATTCTTCCCGCAAAATTATGCCCATGATGCTTCCGTGTGTCGCACCTAGAGCCATGCGAATGCCGATCTCCGAGGTGCGCGAGACGACCATGTGGCTTTTGATCGCGTAGATGCCCAGCGCTGCCAGAAATAGAGCGGCCGCCCCGGCTCCGAGTGCCAAGCGGGCGCCGAACCTCGCGAGCCATACGGAGGAATCGTCGTAGCGCTTTTGAGCCAAAGTCGCTACCGACAGAACCGGCATTCTCGGATCGAACCGCTGAATCTCGTCGAATATCCGTTGCTGCATGAGGTCCGCTGAACTCTTGTTCGCAATGTACAGGTAAAGGCATGGGGCCCAGCTATTCGATTTCATGGGCGTGTACATCTGGGCATGGACCTGCCGATCCTCAATGCCCGGCAGGTGGGCGACGATCCCGACTACCCGGTAGGGATCGGACCCCGCGTTGGCAAGCACGCCCCATTGGATGAGACAGCCGAGGGCATTGCCATCCGGCCGAAGCTTGCGTGCCAGGGAATCGTCAATGACCGCAACCTTTTCCGCCTTTGGGACACTGTCCAGTCGGTTGAAGAGCCGCCCACGCAACAACGGGATGTCCATCGCCTCGAAATAGTCCCGGCCGACCCCAACCAGAGCGGCCTGTCGTGCGCGGGACCTGCTCGATCCGCTCTTTCCTGTCCCCGGAACGTATTCACCAACCCATATCCACCCGCCGCCACCGAAAAAGACTCCGCCCGACGTCCCCACCGCCTTGACCTCCGGTAGGGATGCCAAGTGATCCGCCAGGGC
>JARRQQ010000078.1:0-13876 GCA_037381725.1 Sedimentisphaerales bacterium | reverse complement strand
GAGAAACCGGCTAAAATGAATCCCATGGCTTACCGTGTGACAAAGCAGGGACAGACCCACGGGCCTGTCTCCTTGAGTGCTTCAGTAGTCTTTGAATCCTTGCATCCATTCGGGCCAGTCTTCGGGCAGCGCTCCGCCGGCTTTGGTCCAGGCGTTGGCCGTATCGAACTGCACGCTCCATTTGAGCGTCCATAGCTCTTTTAGCCCAACCCTCCTGACCGACCAGTCGAGGAACAGGCCGTTGACCAGCCCATTGTGACGATTGATGCAGAAACCACGACGCAAAGAGCCTGGTGCAGGGCCTGAGTTATCCCGAAAGCAGTACCACGGACCAATGCAATCAAGAAGCGCGGGGACGTTAGCCCTGCCACTGATCGACTGACAGTCAAGGCCGCGGCCCACACGAGAGCGAACAGGAACGGAAGTATCAAAATCGGACCCGAGCAACCAGTCGTTGAATCCATAGCTGCCGCGAAATCGCGGTGGCGGTGTGACAATCTCCCAGGCCCCGAAGGTCGATCCTTCCCAGCCGGTAACTCGATAGGATACTCCAAGTCCGCTGGCGGAGGCTGCGAATCCTCCATGTTTCTGCTTCTCAGGTCTGACAGCCATTGGGCAGCAGCCTATGCCCTTAGCCCTTATGTTTTGAAAAACATTGGGCCGGTTGGGATCACCCTCGGGGATGAACGGACCGCGAAAAAGCCACAGCGCATCTCCCCAATTACGGGGAAGCCGGCCCTGACTATCTTCGGTATACAGAGCTAATATCGATCCCCACTGCATGAGGTTCGCCTGGCAGACGACCGCTCTGGCCTGGTTTCTGGCTTTCTGCAGGGCGGGTAGCAACAGCGCTATCAATAGCATAACGACCGAGATCACCACCAGTAGCTCGATCAGCGTGAATCCTCTTGATTTGCACATGATACCGTTTTGCAGTCTGATTTTGCCCTTGTATCCACTGAGTTAGATGCGCGAAGACAGTCTGCTGTTTCGCATCCTCGAAACCCGGCTTTCAAGCTAATAATCCTTGAATCCTCGCATCCACTCCGGCCAATCATCAGGCCGCACGCCGCCGGCTTTGGTCCAGGGACCCGCCGTGTCAACATCAAGATACCACTTCAACGTCCATAGCTCCTTGATCCCGACCTTTCTTACCGACCAGTCCAGAAAAAGCCCGTTAATGTATTCGTTGTGACGATTTATACAAAATGACGCCAAGCCAAGACCGGAACCAGGTCTTATTGGCGGACCAAAGACATCAATAGGAATAGTCTCGCTCGTGGGCATCGTGGAATCCAGAAGCACGGGAATCTTGGCCCTGCCCTTGAGGGAAAAGACGTCCGTGTAGCGCAGACGGTAACGAAAGCGAGATGGATCTGAAGAAACAAATCGATAGCTGAACAACCAGCCATTCAACCCATAGCTGCAGCGAAATGGCGGGCCGGGGCTTGTCATCTCCCAGGCGTTAAAAGTCGAGCCGATGGATCCTTCCACGTGCGAGTCACCGATCGTAGCACTAAAATGACCCTTCCCAGGCTTGACGGCCATGGGGCAGCGAGCTATCCCTTTTGTATCCACCGCGTGCAATGACTGAACGACGTTGGGGTCATCGCTGCTTATGACCGCACCGCGCAGGAAGAACATCCTGTAGCCAACCATGCCGTCCTGGGGAAGGCGCCCCTCATTGTCCTCAAGGTACAGGGCGGCTGTCGTCGCCCACTGCTTGAGGGGCGCCTGGCAGATGGCTGCTCGGGCCTGGTCTCTGGCCTTTAGCAGAGCGGGCAGCAACAGCGCGATCAGCAGAACGATGACGGAAATGACCACCAGCAGCTCTATGAGAGTAAAGGCCTTGCGCTTGCCCATCGTTTCTCCCTTCGTACGAGCTTTGGTTGTCAGTATATCATGCTTCCGCGGCTGTGTCAACAGGTGCGATGGTCCGCGCCCGATCTTTTCATGACGGTCCGACCACAGCAAGCTGATCCGCAAAGCCGTTCTGTCGGGGCAGTCAGTTCGTCACCTGACCCGCTCTTCGGCGACCTTGTCCAGTTGCCTCCTGAGGGTTATCCGCCACACTGCTCGGCTCTTCCAAACGGGCGAATGATTGTTTTGCCTCTACGTAGGCCTTCCCTTGCAGCCGCGGATAGACCACCTACGCCGAGCCCGTGACGAAGCAACTTCTTAGCCAGGGCCTTCGTCGCCCGGCAGAACAAAGACTGGGCGGCGAATTCCGGGCATCCCCTCAGCCGGGCGGACTTCGTGCGTCCGATTAGCGAACACGTGATGCGCGCAATCATCCCCAAGTTTGGATCCCGCGCTGTGGAATCTCGCCTTGAGGCTGCCACCCATTTTCGTTCCATTGCTTGGAGTGGCAGCCTCATCCCGATTGTTGTCTATCGGGATGGGGATGGCCCCTCTCCCGAAAACTGAAGGCGTCAAATGTGTGCCACACGTTTCATGTCCTTTTTTCTCGCCCAATACGGGTCGTCTGAGTATATTGAAGCGATGAGAATTATCGCCGGCACGAAACGAGGAATGAATCTGTTGAGCCCCAAGACGGAAGGCTCCCGGCCGATCACGGACCGCGTCAAGGAGTCGCTTTTTAGCGTGCTCTACAAATACGACTTGCCGGAAGGCGCGGCGGTGGCCGATCTGTTTTGCGGCGTCGGCTCTCTGGGCCTGGAAGCCCTGAGCCGAGCGGCGAAATTCGTGACCTTCGTCGAAAAGGACCCGAGAGTCATAGCTGTTCTGAGAGAGAATATCCAAAAGGCCAGTTTCGCAAAGGATTCAAACGTTGTCAGGGCCAATGCCTTCGCGATCGGCGCTCCCGCCGGCCCCGGTGGAGGGCTATATGACCTCGTCTTTGTGGACCCGCCTTACGCGGCGACGATGAACGTCGGCACAGACTCGCCGCTGGCCGGCCTGTTAGACATCCTGGGCGACCAGACGGGAATCGACGGGATCGTCATCGTCAGAACCAACCGAGACGTTTCGCTCATGGAACAGTACGCCCCGTTCCAGATCGAAGAGCGCCGCGTATGGGGGACAATGGCCGTAACAATCTTAACGAAAACGAATTCCGACGGCGCATCCGCCTGATATTTGGCCGGTGGTTTCACCACCGGTTCACGATATACGATATACGATAATCATGAAATACTGGCAAGCAGCAATACACGTCATCAAACGACTGCACCGCAAGGGTTTCCAAGCCTTGTTGGCCGGCGGCTGCGTGCGCGACATGCTCCTGGGCCGCCGCGCCAATGACTACGATGTCACAACGGACGCCAAGCCGCCGGAGGTGATCAAACTGTTCAAACGCACGCTCAAGGTCGGCGCCAAGTTCGGCGTGGTGATCGTTCTGATCGAGGACCGGCAGGTGGAGGTGGCGACGTTTAGGACCGAGGCGGACTACTCCGACGGCAGGCATCCCGGCTCGGTCGAGTTCGCCAGCGCCGCCGAGGACGCCAGCCGACGAGACTTCACGATCAACGGCATGTTCTACGACCCTTTGCGAAAAGAGGTCATCGACTACGTCAATGGACAGGCGGACCTCAAGCGCCGAACCGTACGAACGATTGGCGAGCCGGCCGAGCGCTTTGCCGAGGATTACTTGCGAATGCTGCGAGCGGTCCGCTTCTCGACCCAGCTCGATTTTGCCATCGAGCCGGCTACGTGGTCGGCTGTTTGTCATCACGCGAAAAAGATCACCAATATCAGTGGAGAACGGATCGCTACCGAGTTGGAGGGCATCCTCGCACACCCCAATCGCGCCGCCGGGGCGTCCATGCTCCACGAAAGTGGCTTAGCCGAGGCCATCTTTCCCGGCTTTACCGACCAGCAGGCAAGATTTGCGGTCAGCGTTCTGAGTCGCCTACCCAAACGCGTTGATTTCCCCCTGGCCTTAGCCGCCCTCTTCTCCGGCTGCGAAACAGAATTCGCCATCGAGCGATGCCGAGTCCTGAAGCTAAGCCGAAACCAAAACAAGCACGTCAAATCCTTACTCGCGGACAGAGGCAAACTGCTCGACGAGCAAATGTCCCTGGCTGAACTGAAGAGGACACTTGCCGCCCCTTACTTCTGGGACCTGTACAACCTGCAAAAAGCCATTCAAAAAGCCAAGAATGAGAGTACCCGCGCATTGATCTATTTGCGAAAGCGAATAAAGACCTTGGGTGACGCAGACCTACAGCCCAAACCGCTGCTCTCCGGCCACGACCTCATCCACCTCGGCGCCACCCCCGGCCCCGCCCTCGGCCAGTTAGCCGAAGAGCTCTACATCGCCCAGCTCGAAGGCACCCTCCAGACCCCCCACGAAGCCAAAGAATGGGCACTCCGCTGGCTGAAAAAACACGCCGCCCACACTTGGGGTTCCGCATGATAAAGACGCAAATATACATAACAGAAAATCAGCGTGATGAATTAGCCGCTATCGCCAAAACCTCTGGCAAGAAGCAAAGCGAACTGATTCGAGAGGCCGTCGATCTGCTCATCGATCAGGCGGGCAGCGATCGTAGGGACTTGGTCTTGCGCAAGACTGCCGGAATGTGGAAAGATCGCACGGACCTTCCTGATTTCAAAGCCATTCGCACGGGGTGAGATAGGAACTAACCATGACCAATCGAATCTCTTTGGACACAAATGTTTTTTTCGAAATGCTTTGTGAGTCGAACACGGCGATAAGTACTGCACCTGTGTCAGCATGGCGCACTTTGTCATTCCCGCGAGACCGGGAATCCATAGAGATCGCTACATTCCTGGATTCCTGCTTTCGCAGCGACGACAATACGAATGGGCAGGTTTGAGTTAAAGAGTATTGACATAAGGCAGACATTGTCATATATCTCATAAAATGAAGGTTTTTTGCTGGGACAACGAAAAGAATGAATGGTTAATACAGCACCGAGGTGTTTGTTTTGAGCAGGTTGTTCTTTTGCTCGAAGAACAAGATGTTCTTGATGTGCTCGACCATCCGAACCAGAAAAGATATCCGGGACAGAAGATTGCGATTGTAAGTATCGATAATTACGCGTATCTCGTTCCTTATGTACCGGACGGAGACGATATCTTCTTGAAAACCATCATCCCCAGCAGGAAGGCAACACGTGAATACTTGAGGGCAGAAGAATGAGTAGGAAGAGCGCGGATAACGAAGAAAAGAGTATTCTGGATTCGTACGAGCGGGGTGAATGGCGGCGTGTGAAGGATCGAAAGCGGGAAATCAAGAGACTTCAGCAGCACGCTCGGAATACACTCCAGAAAGACAAGAGAATCAATATCCGGATGTCTTCAAAGGATTTGGATCGAGTCCGGGTGATGGCGACTCAGCAGGGGATTCCCTATCAAACCCTGATCTCGAGTATCATCCACAAATATGTATCCGGATACCTCAAGGAAAAAGAAACGGCATGACACATCCCTGCTTGGTGGCCGGTAGTCGTCTGAACTACCGTGTGGCGTTGTGCAATAGCCCCTCTCAGCTATGCACCGTATTCAAGACCTCAGGGATGATAAATGCGAAAGGCAGAGGAAACCATGGACAAGATGGAACGGCGAGAGTTTCTAAGGGCGAGCGTGGGAACGGTGGCCGCACTGGGGACGGCTCGGCTTTTTGCAAGCGGGCAAACAGAGAAGTCTGCCCGGGAGAAAAAGTCGCGCGTCGCGGCGGTTCGCGGGGATAAACTGGATGCGATGACCTGGGATGCGATTGATGCGCTGGGGGGCATGAAGACCGTGGTTAATAAGGGCGAGACCGTTTTTATTAAGCCCAATTTTGTTACTTTCCCCTGGGCGCAGTACAACAACTGTTTTCGTAATGGCGAGTGCACAAAACCTGAGATTATCATGGCGGCTACGGAAGAGTGTTTGAAAGCGGGCGCTAAGGAAGTCGTCATTGGCGACGGCTCTCACCTGCCGAAGTTCGATTGGCAATACGCGATCACTCTGGACGGCCGGACGAATCTCGCTAAGGAAGCGGAGCGTCTCAGCTCGTTGTATGATGGAAAAGTGACGTTGGCCTGCTTGGAGACCGACTCTCCGGGCTGGGTCGAGGTCCCTTCCAAAACGCCGCTCCACAAGATTGCCATTTCAAGCCTCGTTGCCAAGGCAGATAAGGTCATTTCGATTCCCGTGGCGAAAACACACTCCTGGGCGCAGCTCACACTGGCAGCGAAGAATTTCATCGGCATCACGCCGCTATCCCGCTACGCGCAGCTTATCGACAATACCTGGTGGAATCGCGGCACCTTCGATCACAGAAGTCCGCAAGCCATCGCCCAGGTCTATCTGGATATTGTCAACAGCATCAAACCCGACCTTTCCATTATCGACCTTTCAATCGGTATGGAAGGGGATGGGCCCTCAATGAGCCAGGGCGGAGTTACTTTGAACGTGAAAGACCGCCTCGGCTCGTGGGCCGTCATCGCCAGCACCGACGTCATGGCGGCTGACGCCACAGCCGCACGCATCATGAGTCACGATACGGATAAGATCAAGCACCTCGCAATGGGCTTCGACATGGGGCTGGGGCAGATACACGAAAAGTCCATTGAAATCCTGGGCGAAAAACTCGACAATCTGCGAGTGACGTGGAAACCCGCCAGATTGAAGGGATAATGCCGAACCACCATGCAGCCTTTTACGCTTTTGATTAAACCCTCCGGGTCGGACTGCAATATCGACTGTGCGTACTGTTTCTACAAGGGCAGGGACGCTTCGGTCGGGACGGGCAGGCAGCGGATGAGCGACGAAGTTCTTGAGACGCTCGTCAGGGACTATATGCGATTGGGCTTTTCCGTTAGTGGCTTCGCTTGGCAAGGGGGCGAGCCGACGCTGATGGGCGTGGACTTCTTCAGAAAAGCGGTCGAGCTTCAGCAGACATACGGCACCTCCGGCCAGGAAGTCAGCAACACGCTGCAAACCAACGGCGTGCTGCTCGATGACAACTGGTGCCGGTTCTTTCATCAGAACAAGTTCCTTTTGGGCATCAGCATCGACGGGCCGAAGGAATTCCACGACGTCTACCGTGTGGACCACTCCGGCGCGGGCACGTTCGACAGAGTCATGCGAGGGATCGACTGCTGCAAGAGACATCAGGTCGAATTCAGCGCTCTTGTCCTGCTGAACAATCTCAACGTGGAGCAGCCGGAGCGGCTGTTCGACTTCTTCGTCGAGAACGACCTGACGTACTTGCAGTTTATCCCCTGCGCGGAGACGGACCCCGCAACAGGCCGACTGGCGGAGTTTTCCATCACGCCGAAGCAGTATGGCGATTTTCTCTGTAAGCTCTTCGACCTCTGGTACGATTACGGGGCGGAGAAGCTCAACATTCGCGACTTCGACTCGCTGGTCACTCACTACGTCTTAGGCAAGCACACGATCTGCACGTACAGCAAGCAATGCGCCGGCTTCGTCGTGGTCGAGCATTCCGGCGACGTCTTCTGCTGCGAGTTCTTCGTCGAGCCAAAGTGGCGATTGGGCAACATCATCGAGACGCCGATAGAGAAGCTCGCAACCGATAGGAAGAAGCGGGCTTTCGCACGCGATAAGGAGAAGCTCTGTAACAAATGCCTGGTTTGCCGTCATCTGGACATCTGCCGGGGCGGATGCATGAAGAACCGGATGTTCAATTCCGGTGGGGATCGAGAAAATTACTTCTGCGAAAGCTACAGGCAATTCTTCGATTGCACGGTGCCGAAGTTCATGCAGATCGCAGCAGCCATCAAGAACGGTTCCGCCGGCAGGCGCACCCGCTCGGCAGACCGAATCAGAATGCACATCCGGAAGTAACCTGTTAGCTATCCGCCTGTAAGAAAAGCCTGGCATAATCGCCGTATCCCTGCTATCATTTTACTTCAAGAACAGGGACGATCCTGATAACAGAAAATCGTTGACCAGGTAGGATAGAATGCAACCGTTTACACTCTTAATCAAACCCTCCGGCTCGGATTGCAACATAGACTGCAAGTACTGCTTTTACAAGTGCAGGGCGCCGGAGGTCGGACAGGGCAAACAGCGAATGAGCGAGGAGGTGCTGGAGAAGCTGGTTAAGGACTACATGCAGTTGGGTTTTCCGTTGGCCGGCTTTGCCTGGCAAGGGGGCGAGCCGACGCTGATGGGCTTGGACTTTTATAAGAAGGCCGTGGAACTGCAAAAGAAGTACGGCTCCTCGGGCCAGGAAGTCGGTAATTCCCTGCAAACGAATGCGATCCTGCTCAATGAAAAATGGTGCCGCTTTCTGCACGACAATAAGTTCCTGATCGGCGTCAGCATCGACGGCCCTAAGGAGTTTCACGATGCGTACCGTCTCGATCATTCGGGTGCGGGGACCTTCGACCGAGTGATGCGGGCCATCGAAAACTGTAAAGAGTACGAGGTCGAGTTCAACACGCTGACCTTGTTGAACACAGGGAACGTGGGACATCCTGACGAGGTATTCGACTTTCTCATCGGGCTTGGCATGAAGTTCGTGCAATTCATCCCGTGCGTGGAGGTCGATCCGGTGACGGGCAAGATCGCAGATTTCTCGATTACGCCGGAACAGTATGGCGAATTCTTGTGCAGATTGTTCGACCGCTGGTGGGAATACGGACCTCGAAACCTGAGCATCCGCGACTTCGATTCCGTGCTGGCGTACTACGTAACGGGCAGGCATTCGATCTGCACGTTTGACAAGCAATGTAGTCAGTACATTGTGATCGAACACACGGGCGACGCCTTTTGCTGCGATTTCTTCGTCGAGCCGAAATGGCGATTGGGCAATATCTTCGAGACGCCGATAGAAAAACTGGCTACCAGCAGTATGAAGCGAAATTTCGCGCGGGCCAAGAGGAATCTCTGCAATAAATGCCTGGTCTGCCGGCATCTGGCCATCTGTCGTGGCGGCTGTATGAAGGATCGAGCGCCTTTCGACAAGGACAGCTTCGGCAAGGAGAGTTATTTTTGTGAAGCGTACAAGCGTTTCTTCGATCACGCGCTGCCGCGATTTATGCAATTGGCCGCCCAGATTAACGCCAATCAGGCGGCCGGGGCACATGCTTGAAATTGTCAGAAGAACATTGGAAGGGAATGACTATGGAATCGATTAAACGTCGGACATTTCTCAGCCGCTCTGTTGCGGCGACGGCGGCTCTTGGGTTTGCTTCTTATGCTTCCAAATCTGAGGCTCTGGCCGGGCAAGATAGCGCACAGCCACATCGCCCTAACCCTATCGCCGTCTCGACGTATTCCTTCTGGCGATTCAAAGATAACTTGAAGATGCCCGTGGAAACGTGCATCGACGAGGCAGCGCGGATGGGCTTCGACGGCGTGGACCTCTTGCTCATCCAAATGGAGAGGCAGGACAACGGCTATCTCCAGATGCTCAAACGCCGCGCGCTGATCAACGGCCTGGATCTTTGCTGCATGTCCACCCACCAGGGCTACGTCTATGCCGACAAAGCCCGGCGTCAGAAGAATATCGATCTGACGCTTGAGCAAATCGAGATCGCGTACCGCTTGGGCGTCCCTATCGTCCGGGTCAACACGGGTCGGTGGGGCACGATCAAGAGCTTCGACGATCTGATGGCCCATCGCGGCGTCGAGCCGATCCTGCCCGGCTACACAGAACAGGACGGATTCAAATGGGTCATCGACTGTCTCGAAAAGTGCCTGCCCAAGGCCGAAGAGTGCGGCGTCATTCTCGGCCTGGAGAACCACTGGGGCCTGGCCCGTACGCCGGCAGGGTTGCTGGCAATCGTCAATGCGATCAACTCGCCCTGGCTGCAAGTCCTGCTCGATACGGGCAACTTCCTCGAAGACCCTTATGACAAACTCGACATGTGCGCCCCGCAGACGGTTTTCATGCAAGCCAAGACTTACTACGGCGGCGGCTTGTGGTACACCCTCAACCTGGATTATCCCCACATCGGGCGGATCATGCGAAAGCACAACTACCGAGGCTACGTTTCGCTCGAATTCGAAGGCAACGAAGACTACAAAACCGGATCCTGCGAATCGCTCGCAATGACACGGAAACGTGTCTTTTGTCTTTGCGAGGAGCGCAGCGACGAAGCAATCTTGACTTCTTCGAGAATCCCTTGTTCTCGATTTCATCTCAATGCAAGGCCATTGGCTCGATGTCCCGGCTGCGACGGCGATAGACAGTGACGCCTTTGCAACTCAGACGGTAGGCGAGTTTGAAGGCCTTGTCCACGGCGGCGGTGGTCACTTTCTCGCGAAAGTTGATGGTTTTGCTGACCGCCGCGTCACAGTGATTTTGAAAAGCCGACTGCATGTGAATGTGCCATCGAGGATCGATGTCGTAGGTACATTTGAAAACCCAGCGCACGTCCTCCGGAATTTTCGTGATTCTTTGGATGCTGCCGGATCTAGCTATTCTCTCTATGAGCGCTTCGCTGTAGAAACCCTCTTGTTCGGCGATCCGCTTGAAGATCGGATTGACCTGCAGCATCTTCAAGCCGTCCAATATTCGGCGCTCGAATACGAGCGAGTACATCGGCTCGATACCCGCCGAGCAGTCCGCGATAATGCTGATCGTGCCGGTCGGAGCAATGCACGTGATAGCGGCGTTGCGGACCTTCTCATTCCTTTGGGTCCGCCAGACGCTGTTGTTCCAATTCGGAAAGGGACCCCGGAGATTGGCAAGATCGGCGCTGGCTCTGCGCGCGTTCTCGTTGACGAACTTCATCAGCTTCCCTCCGAAATCCACGCCCTGCTGGGAATCGTAAGGGATTCCGAGCAGGAACAGGCAATCGGCAAAGCCCATGACGCCCAAGCCGATCTTGCGATTGCCCTGTGCCAGCCGGACCGTATCCCGCACGGGATAATTGGCCGCGTCGATGACGTTGTCCAGGAATCGGACGGCCAGTTTTATCGTTTCGGCCAGGGCCAACCAATCCATGCTCACCTCGGCTTCGGTGACACGCACGAATCTGGTTAGATTGATGCTGCCCAGCGTGCACGCTTCGTAAGGGAGCAAGGGCTGTTCGCCGCAGGGATTGGTGGCCTCGATCGGACCGAGTGACGGCGTCGGATTGTCCCGGTTGATGCGGTCGATGAAGACCACGCCCGGCTCGCCGGTTTTGTGGGCACACTTGACGATCATCTTCCAGACGTCGCTGATCGAGTAGAACTTGTCGGCAGCTTCCGGCGCGGGCTTGCCATCCGCCAGCAAGCACAGGTCGCTTACGGTGTAGCTGGCCAGGTCGAGCTGTCGCGGCAACAGATATCGGTGCTGCGTCCGCGGGTTCTCCACAACGTGGGCGGCTCGGCCGGACTTGAGCACTTTCTTCATCCAGTCATCGCCGATCTTGACGGAGATATTGAAATTCGTGAACGCCTCGAGATTCTGCTTGGCGTGGAGGAATTTCAGAATATCCGGGTGCGCCACGCTCATCATGCCCATGTTGGCCCCGCGACGAAAGGCCCCTTGCTGAATCGCGTGGGTTGCCTCGGAAAAGACACGCCAGAAGCTTATCGGCCCGGAGGTCGTGCCGCCGCTGGAGGCAATGTGGTCGCCCGTTGGCCTGAGTTTGTCGAAGGAGAATCCCGTGCCGCCGCCCGCTTTTTGAATCAGGGCGGTCTGCTTGATCGTCTCGAAAATGCCCTCGATGCTGTCCTCGACCGGCAGGACGAAGCAAGCGCTGAGCGTCCCGTGGCGCTGGGCGTTCATCAGGGTTGGGGAATTGGGCAGGAACTTGAGCGAGGCTATCAGGTCATAGTACCTCTTGTGCCATTGCCTGATCTGGCCCGTGTTGGCCCCGAATTTCGCCTCGGCCCCGGCAACGGTCCAGGCCACCCGGCTGAACAACTCCGCGGGCGTCTCGATACACCTGCCCTCCTCATCCTTGACCAGATACCTGGCGCGCAGCACCTTCAGAGCGTTGTCGCTCAGGACCGGCTCGTCGCCGGGCGGGGCCGGTATCTGAGATTCAGTCATCAAGCCTCCCCGGCAAGGCAATAATAAGACGAATGGGCCCAGGTCTGTGAGGGGAGATTATCTCTTTTTCAGCCATTTGAATCGAAAGACGTCGCGTATCTTTTTGCTGAACCGTATCCCCAAACGCTGGGTGCTCGCATTGAAATCGACGCGCCGCAAATCATCCTGCGTCGGTTTGGTCCGCTGCCCGCCGAACCAAGACGACAGCACGCCGGCGAGCCAGCCTATGAACGCGTTTCTCTTCTTGCGCGGCCGCATGTTTCTGACTTGCAGTCCGTTCACAGCCCGGTCACCTCTGGACGGCCAACTTCAGCGAGCCCAGGAGTTCTTGACCTGTTCTACTGGCCGGCTCGGATTTGCCGAACAACTGATGGCGGTCCAGAATCCGGGCATTGCGATCGTAGTATCGCTGGACGGCTTCGATGCCCCCTTCGGCGGCCCCGCTGGTCTTGTAGGCGCCTTCCAGGAGCCAAGAGCTGACCTCGTCATCGTATTCAGCCGGATAGATGATCGCGACCACGTGTCGGCCGTCGCCGTACTCGGCTAGGTGCACCTTGGCCCGGCAAGGCGGCGCGGTCCTGACGGCCAGATTGACCAGCTTCTTGAAATCCTGCCGGGCGGTTTCCGGATCGTCAGAGTAAAAGAGCATCCCCGCCTCGAGCTGAAACATCTGGGCCGGGACGCCCTTCAGCTCGAGGCGGCCGTCGGGATATGCGCGATGGATACGGTAGACCTTGCCGTCCTTGTACCTCTCGCTCTCCAACAGCTCAGCCACTTCCTCGCCTGTAAAGCCCACGCCGACGTGGTCGCCAAAGTCAAAAATGTACAGGCCAACGTACTTCTCAGGTTTTGCCAATTCCGGTAGCTTCATAGCGCGATATTATACCCGCTGCAGAAATGTTTTCAAGCGGACATACTCTGGCTATTTGCACGGATTTTTTGTTCTCTAAGTCGGTGGTCGCTGTCGACCCATAACAGGTCCCAATCCTTGACGCGTGAGTGGGATACAGATAATTTGTTCGAATAAAGTCTATTGTTGGAGCGTATGTATTTACGGTCGAATATGATGGATCTTCCGACGAGGAGTCAGATATGACGAACGGAGCAGCAGCGGGAGGTGCGGCAGCGGCGGCGGCCGCGATTGCGGACGCCATAAAGGCGTCGGGGGCGATTGTCCGCGTGGAAGCGACGGATTTCGAGACAATACTCAATAAGGTGGATAATCCGCTGGTGGTGTGCTCTGAGAGCAGATTCTTCTCAACGAAATACCACTACCTGACCGCGTATAAGGGGCTGATATTCTACACGAAGACCGCCTCGCCGCTGATGCTTCGGCCCAGCATTGAAGTTATCCGAGCTCGAAAAATATGGATTCCAAGCTAACGGAACCACCGGCTACGTGCTGATTTTCACCCTTGCGAAGCGGCGTTTTCCGACCTGTATCGTCATGCCATCAGCGGGGGCGATTTGAGCATTCGGATCGCTGGCTCTGTTTGCGTCTATCGAGACGGCGGATTGCGCGCACATGCGCTTTGCCTCGCCGCCGGTCTCGACGAGCCTGCAAGCGAGCAAGAGCTGCTTGACCGAGACAGGCTCAGGGGGCAAGGTGAATTCGGGGATCTCGTCCGGCAACTGACCCTGCGCGAACACCTTGTCAAATTCCGCAGCGGCGGAATCAGCGGCTGCTTCACTGTAGAACTGGTTCACAATCGTCTTGCCCAGCAGAACCTTGGCCTTCTTGGGATGTGTCTTGGCCGGATCGACGAGCGTCACAATTTCTTCGGCGGGCACATCGGTCAGGAGCGTGAAGTAATTCTCCATCATCTCGTCGGAAATGCTCATGACCTTGCCGAACATGTCGTTCGGCTCATCGGTGACACCGATGTAGTTGCCTTTGGATTTGCTCATCTTCTCGGTACCATCGAGGCCAACGAGTATTGG
>JARRQQ010000077.1:0-14003 GCA_037381725.1 Sedimentisphaerales bacterium | reverse complement strand
AATTACCTATCTGAACTCCGTGCATCAAAATTGTGGAGGCCAGACTCTCTCTTTTTTCAACACGCACGATGAAGAATCTCCCCCAAGCAATTACCAGAACATGATTTGGCCCGCCGCCGCCTTTCTTGTCTTCAGCAGTTACGGTCCTCTGATGTACCACATCAGTCGTCTGCCTGGCGAAGAGGCCGGGTCTATGAGAGAGCGTTTCAACAGAGCATACACGGAATGCTGGAAGCACTGGACGTTCAACCGTCTTTCACATCCGTGGGAGGGGGAAGCGGAGGCGAGACAGAAGCTGCTGGCTTCTTATCCTTTGCTCGAGGGCTTTGGTTCTTACCTGAGAGGATTATACAAATTTGCGGACGAGCACCCTGCTCTCACGAAAGGAGATATCACTCCTATAAGGACCAACAACGGCCGAATAGCCGCTTTTGTCAGGTCCTACAGAGGGGAAAGGCTATTATGCGTATTCAATTTTCCGAACCCCCACCATGAAGGCCAGCATGCCGTCGCCAGAGAGTTCAATTTCACCTTCAAGGGTGCCGCTGATTACAGACCAATCGCCGATATAAACCTTGATGAAACCTACGAAATGGTGGAACGATACAACAATGCGGAGGGCCGGACCCGGAGAGGCAAGAGGGAATATTGGTCTGGCGAGGAATTGCTCCATCTGGGCCTCGGGGGGACGCTCGCTCCCGTATCCTCTCATGTCTACGAGATCATCTACAGGGACAAGTCCGTCAGCGAAGCCAACATACTGCCTGATTCCTTTCTGCGATACCAGAGATACGGCAAGCAGGACAGGGTGAAGCATTCTTATGTCGCGAGGGCATTCGCAAAAGCGTGCGAACAAGACAAGGATGGCTTTGAAAGATTCACGGCGCTTTTTGAGATCGTCGTTTCCTGGATCAACAAGCGGCAGAAGCTTGGCATTGCGGAGCTTTCGATGCTTCTTGCTGAAATAAGCGAGCGTGACGAGGGGATGAGGAAAAAGATCATCAGGTTCCTGATGCGTATTGCGGTAAACGAAGGAGGCCGATTCATCGCGGATATCCACCAGGCCGCCGTCGATGTCCTGGAGTCCATCAATATCGGCACCATTGCGCTGATTTCACCTGAGTCCAAGTTCAGCGGAAGCACCGGAGGAGTCGGAATCTACACGACGGACATTGCGGACGTTCTCAGCGAGCTGGGCTTCCATGTTGTCATTGTCACCCCACTCTATGAATGCAACAAGGGCAAGATATTCGCGAGCTACAATCCCAGGTATGAGGGACATTCATTTTCGGTGCGCTTCCCGACGTTCGATGAGCAAAGTCAAGCGATAGACTGGGAAACGCACGCGGAGGTCGTCAACATCCTTCGGACGCGCGTGCTTCGGCGCCCTCACGGCAAACGGTCCAGGATTGACGTTCTCTTTCTGGAAAATGCCACATACCTTGATATGCCTTACGGAGGATCGACGTCGGAGGACAAGTTGCGAAGGGCGCGAATTGTCTCGCAGGGCGCGTTGGAAGCCTTGAGGTGCTATAACTACTATCCCTCGATTATTCAAACCAATGAGTGGCCCACGTGGCTAGTTCCCGCCTATCTCCAACGATGGCAAGAATACAAAGGTGATCCCCACTTTGCCAAGAGTCAGACGGGGAGCATTATGCACAATCCCCATCCGTCTTACGGCATCATTCTTGATGAGGCCAATCCCGTCAAGCGAGGCTATTACTGTCTCGTTCTGGGCCTGGTTCCGGACCGCCATTATGGCTTGGCCGTGAACCCCGACAGTCCCAGTGGACACGAGATAGACTTAATGCACACGATGCTCAAGGCCTCTCATTTTGTCGGCACAGTCAGCAAAGCCATGAAGAAGAGGGTACTCGAAGAGCCGTGGATATTTGGTCACGCCAATGATTTTGCGGAGAAAGAAGCGGCTCGACGATTCTTCGCCAGACGAAACGGTTTCAACATGGCGGCACGTCAAAGGTTCTGGTTCGGAACCCAAAGGAGCATACTGGAGACGTATCGGCCTTCCGCCCGGCGCAGGCTGTTCTCGAAATGCACCAAGACAAAGAAACGAGCAAAACTCAGACTTCAGACCGATAGCCACATGCAGCTTGATCCAGACGACGAGAACACGGATCACGTCATATTCGGCATGCTCCATCGCATCTGCAAGCAAAAGGGTTTCGACCTTCTGCTTGACTGGAAGGTCTATTCGGAAGGTCAAACGCACCGCGTGCTGTACGAACCTTGGCGTATGGACGGTATGACGGTGCTCGAACATTTCATGGCATCGGACAAACGGATAGAATACGTGATTTGCGGGCGCGTCGAGGACAGCTTTGACGGAAGGCGATTCGACATGCATCTCAGGCGAATCGCGAGCTTGCCGGCGTTCAAGGGCCGGTTTGCGTACTACCCCGAGGGTTCCCTGCCGCCCTCGCTCTATCGCGACGTCTATCTTGGCAGCCAGTATTTTGTTATGCCTTCCGGCGGTGAAGTAGGGGAGCCGTGCGGAATCAGCCAGCAGGAAGCGCACGCCGGCGGAACGCCCGTGATCGCGCACCACCAGGACGGACTGCAAAGAACAGTCTCGGACAAGCATTTCGGCGATACGAGACATCCTTCAAATGGTATAAAATTCTCCGGGTCTACAGGGGAATCGTTGCTCGACGCCCTGTTCGACGCCGTCGAAATCTATTATAACGGCAGGCGTCTCAAGTATTTGGACGACAAAGGCAGACCTCGAAAGGAGCGTTATTCCGACCTCTCGTTCAATGCATTTCACACGGATCATCGCTGGCTGAGGATGTTGAGGGACTACGTGGACATGTACGCCATGGTCCTGGGGGTGCAATTGCCACATCATCTCGACGCTGTGAGGTTGATTTCTGAGATGGCCTCGGTCAGCGACGAAAATCTGTTTAACGCCGTGCTCAGGAAGGGTATTGGTATGGTCGAGGCCGCCGACGACCTCACTGAAGCTCTCTCCTGTGAAATGCCGTGCGTCAGGAATGCGGCGGGGCAGGCACTGCTCCGGCTGGACCGTGCCTTGCTAAAAGAAAGCCGCCTGGATATTGAGGGTAGGCTCAGGCGTGCTGCCCAGTCGTCAAATCAGGCCCTGAGTGAGGCCGCTATCTACTACCTTCCCCATTTGCGCACACAACGAGAGGAAAAAAGTGCATAAATTCCGGCCCAGGAAATTCCTTGCGGCGGCGAGGGTCGTGCATTAGACTTTTTGCCTGTTTTTGAAAGAAGGTGGCAAGCGGTTATTGTAGGGGCGGCCCCCCCGTGGCCGCCCGACATTGGGCAGGCACGCGGGCCTGCCCCTACCAGAGGTACGCTACCTCAACGAAAGGAAGGAGTTTGTGAGGAGGTTGGAGGACTGACGCAAGTCATACGTAGAAGGAGGAACACACACCTTAGTCGTGCCCGTGCGTTTGCCAAGACTGAGACCGAGTCATACGAGTCGGCTTTGGCACATTGAAACAGGCTCAAGAATCAGAGGAGAACGTGCCGATCTAGGCAGACGGACAGAGATGTACAGTAGGTGGATTTGACATGGGGGTTAGTATGATGAAACCAAACTTCTCATGGGTAGAGGAGCACACCGCGAAGTTGAAAGACAAGATTTTGGTGACTGTCTCCATGGAAGGCTGCATACCTGAGCTAAGAGGGGACGCCCGCGAGGCGAACGTCAGGGGCGGTTTAGGCATATACTTTGGCGACAAGCTTGAAGGGATCAGCACGATAGGATTGGACCGGGCTTTTGGCTGTATGCCACTTTACAGAAAGCGGCTGATCCAGTCGATCAGAGACGGCAGGCAGTGCGTTGAATACAGAGATGTCTCTTACGAAGATCAGCCCATTACACGCATAGAAGATGGAACAGGCGGACCGCTGCAACTTGACGTGTGGGGTTGGGATAGCGAAAGCACCACCCATGAGCGGCAATACTCTGTAAGCGTATACGGAATTTGTCGCGGAGGGACCATTCTGTACCTCTTCTATTGCCCTGAGGTATTCGATATTCTCTATCCGGACGACAAGACACATCACGGCCACGGTCGGCAACATCGCTTCCTGCAGGAAACCGTCTTTGCCGAATGCGTGTACGAGTTGTTCAAATGCCTGGACGTCGTGCCGGACGTCCTTCATCTTAATGAAGGTCACGTAGCGGGCGCCGCGGCAATCATCAAAGGCGATAGCGCTTTCGACAAGACGGCGGTGGTCTATACGAACCACACGGTCGTCCCCGCCGGGCTGGAGAGATTCAGCGTCGACGGACTCACCGGTGGTGACGTTGCCAGAGCGCGATACGCAATGAGGTTTCCCTGGCCGAGTCACGATCACCTGTGGGGCAAGTTCACGGTGGAGCAAGAGGGCCGATGGTTTATAGACTTCTCCAAGGGCGCACTCGAGATCTGTGACCTGGCAAACGGCGTCAGTGCCGAGCATGCCGACGCCACCGAGACCCTCTTCCCGGCTTACGACAGGCCGATAGAGTCAGTACTCAATGGCTCGGGCGACGCTTGGATTATGGATCAATTGCTGGAGGCGGAACTCAATGGGATCATGCCCGGCAGAGAGATTCTATGCAACACAGGAGCAGAAGGCAAAGCCCGCGCTTTAGCTGAAGTCAAGAAGAGAACGGTCGGCATGACTGACGAAGCCGGCCGGATCATCGCCGAAGAGGGCGTGACCTTGGATCCTGATTTGCCGACCGTGTGGATGGTCAGGCGGATGGTGCAATATAAGAGCCAACTGCCCATTCTTAAGGACACCATCTGCGTTATCTGTGCGAACAGGGATGAGGAAGTGGAGACAATCTGGGGCAGGATGAAGGGGCTGGCGATGCAGGTGGTCGTCGGTGGGATCGCCCCGCAGGGGTCGCAAGAGGAAGGATGGATCAAAGAGTTTGTTCGCTGGATGCGGAGACCTGAGCTGAGGGGACGATTTGCTTTTGTGCCGAACGCGGACAGCACGTTGCTCAAGATGCAGGCCATCGGCGCCGACGTGTGTATTAACTGCCCGCTTCCGGAGCAGGAAGCGTGTGGTACTTCCGACCAGCGTTCGGCGAGGAACGGAGGGATCAACATTGCCACCCGGAGCGGTGGCCCACCCGAGTATATCGAAGATGGCCGCAGCGGGATGCTGGTCGGTCCGTATGCGAACAATGATGATTTCTACAAGAGGGCGCCGAAAGACATCCTGGATAAACTCAGAGAGTTGTCGGATATGTATTACGACCACGACGGCGGCCACAGCACGTGGCTCGACATGAAGCTGGAATCGTATCTGGCCAGCCCGAAAGTCACGGCTGCCGCGATGGAACAAAGGTATGCCGGTCTCTATATACGAGCCATTCAAGAGAAGACGAGCGTAATGGGCGGTGAGTGCTATGACCCGTCTGGGTTTCAGAGACGTTCAGATATGATTTTACAGACTGAAGGAAGCGGTGAGTAGGGGCGGCCCCGCGTGGCCGCCCTGGGCAGGCACAAGGGCCTGCCCCAATGAAGGATAACGGGGTCGTTGCCGGATCGCTCAATTGCGAGTACAGGCAGGACGATTACGCGTTCATGAAGAATCTCTCGCGACGCAGTGTGTTGAAAGCCGCCGCTGGTGCGGTGGTATTGGGTCCGGCCGGGTGGCGCCATGCCGTGTGCGCCGAAGACGGAACCGGTGCATTGCCCACGCCGACACCGGCGCAGTCGCGATGGCAAAATTGTGAAATCGGTGTGATCTACCATCTCGACATGCCGCTCGTTGCGGGTGATTTCACGGCGAACAACGGCACACGCAAGACCTATGATCCTCGACTGTATAATCCGGTGAGGCTGGACACGGACCAATGGATTGCTGCGGCCAAGGCGGTCGGCGCGAAATATGCAATCTTCACCGCCACGCATTTCAACGGTTTCATGCAATGGCAAAGCGATTTGTATCCGTACAGCTTGAAGTACGTCGTCTGGCGTAACGGCAAGGGCGACATTGTGGCCGACTTCGTCACATCATGCCGCAAAGCGGACATTCTTCCGGGCATTTACCTTTCGACGCATCGCAACGCATATCAAACGGTCTGGGGCCATTACGTCGACTGGGGCAAGGGCAGAGGCACGGAGCAACAGAAAGCTTATAATCGCATCGCAGAGAAGCAGACCGAGGAACTGTGCTCACGCTATGGCAAGCTCGTGCAGATATGGTACGATGCCGGGGTCAAGACGCCGGAGCAGGGCGGCCCCGACGTGCTGCCGATCTTCGAGAAGTATCAGCCCGACAGCGTTTTCTATCATAGCGAGGAGCGTTCGGACCATCGCTGGATCGGCAACGAGGAGGGGCACGCCGGCTATCCTTGCTGGGCGACGATGCCAGGCCACGACCGCGGGGCCGTCTCTCATAACAGTGACGTGTGGAAGGGACATCTTTACCACGGCGATGCCGATGGGTCGCTCTGGTCGCCGGGCATGGTCGATATCGTTCTGCGCGGCAAGGGTAACCACGACTGGTTCTGGCGACCGGGCAAAGACAATACCCAATACCCCGTCGAAACACTGATGCAGATCTACGACGCCTCGGTTGGCCGCAACTGCAATCTCGTGATCGGCTTGGTCGTCGACAATCAGGGCCTGGTACCCCAGCCGGACGTGGATCGCATGGCGGAATTTGGCCGGGCGCTTAAGCATCGCTTCAGCGAGCCGGCGGGACGCGCCCAAGGGCAGGGCGAGAGCATGGAGTTGAAGCTCGACAGGCCGCAGAAGATCAATCAGATGGTCTTGCAGGAAGAAATCTCCGCGGGCGAACGCATTCAGGCCTACGAACTGCACGGGCGCACGGCCGGCGACCATTGGATTCGTCTGGCGGCGGGAACCGCCGTGGGCCACAAGCGCATCGAATGCTTCGACTCCGTCGAAGTAGACGCCATCCGTCTGCAAGTGACTCGCAGTCGCGCGATGCCGCTGATTCGTACTCTCGCCGCCGGCTTGCGGACATGACGCCGCTCATCTAGAGTCACTGCCGCTCGGGCTATGCTAGTAGTATTTGTTTAGCCTCCTCGGTGGTCGCCACCTCGAATCCCAAACGATCCACCAAATCATGAATCTGCTCGACAAGCACGACGTTCGACTCCGCCGGCTTGTTTGGCCGATAGTAAGCGCTGTCCTCAAATCCCACGCGGATAACCGTAGCTCCCAACGAAAGCGCCGTGGCCAGGAGAGAGAAATTCGTCATCCCATCATGTACGAGTCCCCAGGTCGCATTGGCCGGCAAAGAGGATTTCAAATAGAACAAGTTCTCAGGAGTTGCGGATAATGAGCTTTTGAATCCCAAAGCAAAGTTGTAGTGAACCGGCTCCCGGAGCAATCCTTCATGCACCAGACGGTGGATGGTGCCGATCATGCTCAGATCAAAAATCTCGCACTCAGGGACGATATGGCTGTCCAGCATGCGTTGTGCCCAATAACGGATATCTGGCAAGGTGTTAATGTAGACATTGTCGGAGAAGTTTGTTGATCCCATGTTGAGGGAAGCCATTTGAACTCGTCCGTCGTTCAGAGCCACGCACCGCTCTTCCAACGTCAGCGAAGACAAGCCGCCCGTCGATCCTTGAATGACGATCTCCGATTCCCGGCGGATCAAGTCGATTGTCCTGGAAAAATGAGTCAAGTCTCCGGTCTGATTCCCGTTTTCGTCACGTACGTGCAAATGCACCATACACGCACCGGCTCGGGCACAGGCGATGGTCTGCTCCGCGACTTGTTCGGGTGTTATGGGATTGGTGCAGTGCTTGGGAAGAGGAGTGCCGGGATTTTTGACTGGGGCTACTGCGATGATGATCTTTCGTTTCATTTCAATTCTCCTCCTTGACTACCGTGATACGTCGAATAGCCGAGTCGGTGAAACCATCCAGGCCGTCCCGGACGGTTGTAGAGAAACTGTAAAGTACCGCGCCTCGCGGTCCCGCCTGAAACCAGTGTTTCTCATAAGGCTCGAAAGTCAACTGGTCACCCGGCTGCAGAATTATCTCATGTCGCGAGGTATAGACCTTTTCCTTGCCCTGCACAATGAACCCCTTTTTCATGTTGTCATCGCCGTCGACGTAAAAGCGCAGGTCGCCCCAAATGTGCCGAATGGTCTCCTGTTTGCCGGGATCATCACCGATGCGCGGATGCCAGTGTTCCGGCTCGGTTTGATTGGGAAAAAGGACCAGGACCTTAGCCGCGATACGGTCCGTATTCACCATAGTAAACACCTGCACGCCTTCGACCTCAAGCTGACTCAAGCCAAAATCAACGACCTCAATCCTTTCAATCTCACCGTCGCTGATGTGAATCCCGGCTTGTTGTATCATCGCAGCGGCGTGCTGTTGAGCGTTCACTTTTTGGGATTTTGTGATCATGTTACTCTCATCCTCTGCGACACAACTCACGTCAAAAAGAACGTCTTGTAAATCATTAACAGCAGAAACAACACCACGATCGTGCCCAGCATCAGAATCACCCGCATCCTGATCTTCTCTTTGGGGATGGAGGTATCCAGGGGCTTGCGGGGGTCCATGAGTATCCAGCAGACCACGGCGATCAGGTTCAACAGTGCGGCGAACATGAAGAAGGAATTCGCGTTCCCCGTCGTTGCCGCCAAGAATGGTATGGTAACGTGGGCGACAAAGTAGGGGAAGAGTACGGCACTGGCCGCGGATCCGAGATTGCCGAACATATTCATCGTGCCCGATACGGCACCGGTTTTACGGCCGCCAATGTCCATGCAAAACGTCCAGCTCGGCGCAATGGTCATCTCGACGCCGAAGATCGCAATGCTGAAGCTGAGGATAAAAGCCAATGGCGTTGAATCCGCCATTCGGGTGCTAAGGACCAAGCCAATGACGCCCATCGAGAAACCGATGATCGCGGGCGCTCGGCGCGAGCCGACGTGATATCCTTTTCTATAAAGGAAATTGATCAGCCCGCCCGCGGACCAGTGCGCCATCATGCCGAGAATCAAAGGAATGGGGGTATAAATCTCGGCGCCTTCGCCCCACTGACTCTTCATGTAGGGGAATAACCAGGTCAGGCTGATGAAGAAGGTCATATTGCTGGCAATATATTGCATCATCGCCAGCATCATATTCGGCGAGGTGATGATCAGTCCGAACGGGATCTTCTCGTCCACCGTCAATTCGTCCTGGATGCCGCTCTCGATATACTCGCGTTCCGCATCGTTGACTTTGGGATGATCTTTGGGGTAGTTGCGGAACCATATAAGCCAGACGCCCGCCCAGACGATCCCGACGACCCCATTGATGGCGAACGTCCATCGCCATCCGACAACGCGGATGAGAAAGGGCATGAGAAGCAACGAAAATGCGGCGCCTACCCGTCCGCCGGAGTGGAAAATGCCATTGGCCAGGCCGCGCTCCCTCGACGGCACCCAGTTGAACACGGCCCGCGTGGCGCCGGGAAAAGCGCCGGCTTCGCCCGCTCCAAAGAAGAAGCGGATAACAAGCATGCTGAGGGCATTCCACGCCGCCCCGGTCAGAGCCGTGAAGCTGCTCCAGAATCCCACCACGATGAGCAACGCCTTTTTGGGGCCGTAGGCGTCGGCAAACCAACCCGCTGGAACCTGGAACAGGGCATAGCTCACCGCAAAAATGGCAAAGATATATCCCATCATCTGGGCGGAGATGCTCAGATCGGCCATGATCAGATCACTGGCCGTGGAGATGCAGATGCGATCCATGAACGTATTCATCGCGTGGAGAAAGAGCAGGCCAACGAGCAGGTAACGCTGGTGAGTCATTCTGGGACGTACGGTTTTCATTGTCTGATCAGCGGCGCAAATCTGACCGTCTATCTCAGGGCCAGAATCTCATTTTCAATAAAGCTCCAGGTTTTCAGGTGGTCTCTCGTTGAGATCAGCGCGCGGAAATGGTCACGGTCCAGATCGTACAGCCGATTCCACATCTTGTTGGTTAGCCGCGTGTTGACCTCAAACGTGCCCTGGATGTCCCAGCGAGTGGGAGACGTGTCGGAGGTCAGGAAATCATCGTATTCATATTCCTGCAGATAATAGAGAAACTCGAAATTTTCCTGGCCATAGGTGGAGTGTCCGAAATCGACGGTGACGCCCATCGAATCCAATCCGATATCATTCAATAACACCAGCGCTTTGGCGGCGGTATCGACAAAGCACCGCCCCCGCGTCTCGCTGGGCTTGTACTCTACGAAAAGCGGTATTTCCCGAAGATACTCTCCGGCCTCACGAAACGATTCGACCAGGTACTGCCACATTCTCGCATAGTGACAATGGAAGTTGAATTCATAACCGTCTCCGAGCGGACAGCACGTTACTTTGTTCGCACCAACGGCTTGGGCGAATTCCTTGGCTTCCTTGATGAACCGAATGGCTTTTTCACGTATGGCTTTGTCGGTCGACGTCAAACCGCCGTCACGAAACTCCGGCTCCGCCTTGACGTTGACGTTGATAGCGGCCACGTCCAGATGATGTTCTTTCAATAACGCAGTGAGCCGTGGAGCGTCATTCACCTCGTAGGGGAAAACCACCTCGACACCTGAAACGCCCGGTATCTGACCGGCCAGCTTCAGCTTCGCTTCGAGATCGCGAACCTCATTGTACTGATGAAACCGGTCGCGTGTCTGACCCAAAAAGGCGCAAATAACGGCATGCTTTGGTACGATTCGCTCCATGGTGACGAGGCCTCATGATTTATGAACTACGATTTATGATTTGCCCACGAAATCAAATCGTATTGCGATCCAGATCGTTCTGCAAGTGGAAAAATAGAGGTGAAGAGCGGCGGCAAGATGAATTCGCCGGGAAGCCCTTGAAATTGCGGCGTGGGTTTTGGTATCATGGGGCCTGAATTGTCAATAGAGACCTCAACGAAAGAAAGGAACAAGTATGACGTTCGCAGATATGCATCGTTCAAACGTTTTTCGAGCCGCCTGCCACGGTGTGTTGCTTTCAGCCTTGATCGGCGTTGGCGCCCGTGCGGCCGAGACCGTGGACCTGGCGTCGTTGGATCTGAGCAAAATGCAGCAGGACTGGAGTTCGGCGCACGCGAATCAGTCCGTGGACGGGCACGGCCTGAGCATTGCGGGCCGCAAGTTCAGCCGGGGCGTGGGGACCCACGCGATCAGCCTGTTTCGGATCGATCTGAAACAGGGCGCCACGCGCTTTCAGGCGTGGGTAGGCGTGGACGACGAGGTCAAGGAGGCTCCCGCCAGCGTGGAATTCCAGGTCGTGGCGGACAAGAAGGTGCTCTGGCGCAGCGGCGTGATGAAGTCCGGCCAGGCCGCCAAAGAAGTCGACGTGGACCTGACGGGCAAAGACTATCTACTGCTGATGGTCCTGGACGCGGACGACGGGATCAACTATGACCACGCGGATTGGGCGGACGCCCGGCTGACGATTGCCGGCCAAAAGCCACAAGCTGTAGCCATGACGCCCACGCCCGCCGGACCGCCCGTGATCCTGACGCCCAAGCCGGGACCCGCGCCGCGCGTGAACGGGCCCAAGATTTTCGGCGTGCGCCCGGGCGCTCCATTTCTCTATCAGATTCCCGCGACCGGAAACCGGCCCATGACCTTCTCCGCGGAGAATCTGCCGGACGGCCTGCAGGTGGACGCCAAGACCGGACGGATCACCGGCACGATCCGAAAGCAGGGGACGTATCAACTCACACTGAAGGCGGCAAATGCTCTGGGTGCCGATACGCGGGCGTTCAAGATCGTGGTCGGCGATACCATCGCCCTGACCCCGCCTTTGGGCTGGAACAGTTGGAACTGCTGGGCAGGCTCCATCGACCAGGACAAAGTCCTGCGCGCAGCGAAGGCCATGGTCTCTTCGGGCCTGATCCAGCACGGCTGGACGTATATCAATATCGACGATGCCTGGCAAGGCCGGCGCGGCGGGCCGTTCAACGGTATTCAGCCTAATAAAAAGTTCCCGGACATGCAGGGATTGTGCGATCAGGTTCACGCGATGGGACTCAAGATCGGGATTTACTCGACGCCCTGGACCACGTCCTACGCCGGCTACGTCGGCGGCAGCTCGGACGATCCGAACGGCGCGTGGACCCGGGGCGGGCGGCGTCATCGAATGGGCAAGATATCGTTCGCTCAGAACGACGCCCGGCAGTGGGCCGCCTGGGGTATCGACTACCTCAAGTATGACTGGAACCCCAACGAGCTGCCCGAAACCCGGCAGATGTATGAGGCCCTGCTCGCCAGCGGCCGTGACATCGTCCTGAGTCTCTCCAACAGCATGCCCTTTGCCAACATTCCGGACCTGTGCCACTGGTGCAATAGCTGGCGGACCACCGGCGATATCCGGGATAGCTGGTCGTCCATGAGCAGCAAGGGCTTCGGCGAGGACCGGTGGGAGCCGTATTGCAGCCCGGGTCACTGGAACGATCCCGACATGCTCGTGGTAGGTTACGTGGGCTGGGGGCCGAGGCTGCACCCGACCCAACTGACGCCCGACGAGCAGTACACGCATATCAGTCTCTGGTGCATGGTCTCGTCGCCGATGCTCTTAGGCTGCGACCTGGAGCGCCTGGACGAATTCACGCTGAACCTGCTGAGCAATGACGAGGTTCTGGACGTCAGCCAGGACGCACTGGGCAAACAGGCCACGTGTGTCGTCAAGAACGGCTTCGCGAATATTTATGCCAAACCGTTGGAAGACGGCTCCACGGCCGTCGGCTTATTCAACCGCGGCTTCGAAGAAGAGACGATTACCGCGTCGTGGTCGGACTTCGGCCTGTCCGGCTCACAGAAGGTCCGTGATCTGTGGCGCCAGAAGGACCTGGGCGTCTTCGCGGAGCAATTCTCAAGCCCCGTGCCGCCGCACGGCGTGGTCCTGATAAAAGTGACGCCTGAGAAGTAGAAAGCAGATTCTTTGCCGCTGAGAGCACAGAGCACACAGGGCCAAGCAAAACTAAAAACTAGGGACAGCCACGAATGCCACTTCCATAAGCAATTTCCCGTGTTGGGCACCCGCATTTTAGCCCGAAAACGCGGGTTTGATCCCCGTCGGCAGCCTTAAGGAAGCACCATTCAGGTTGGAGGCCAGGACGTTGCGGGAGTGGGTCGCGAAAAGAAGCCAGTGATTCGTTGAGCTTGGCCTGATAAACCATTGATTACCACACAGCTAGAAATCCCGGCGTAGGTTGGGACACGCCCGTACTGTTCAGTACTGCCGTGAGTCCCTGTCATGGCAAGAATGAGAGCAGAATACGCTGGAAGCCACTATTTCATCACTCCATCATGTACGATCCAACCTCGTTGACGGACTTTCGACGAACTTTTGACGAAATGCAGCTAAAATCGAGTCTGTGCTAACTTTACAGGAATTATTGTGCCCGGCTCGTCCTGTGAAAAATGACCTTTACAGCCCCAAAAACGGCGATGTGACATTAGTAGGGCCAGCAAGAAGCTGTTGAAGACGCTTGGAGAGGCTAAGGTACAATGTGATCGCGTTGACGCCTTTATTTGATTGTCTTTTCTTGGTTCCTACGGTCAGTAGACCTCTGCAATGTTAGCACAGACTCCATAAACTTTGGTCTTTCCGAGATGTCGGACGATAAATGTCGTTCTCATAGCCGGATAACCACCTGTTTGCAAACGCCAAAATATTCAATGGCCTGAGCAAAAATGACAGATGGCTGGCAGTTCATATAGAGACCATACCCATCTCTTTCACGGTGAACCAACCAAGCAGAGTCAGGTACATGTCGCCTATCCGGCTGTCAAGTGGGAAACGTAAAGGATTCCGAGGTCAAGCTGTTGAAATTCAAAGGGGCTTCTGATAGTATAGACTCTTGAAAGATGGCGGCCCGGAACCGAGCCGCCCAGGCGGAGAACATTGGCCTATGTATAGAAGAACGAGGCTTGTCATGAAGACGTCAGGAGCGTTCACCCTAATCGAACTACTATTCGTGATAGCAATTATCGCAAACTTGATGGCTGTGCTGATGCCGGCGCTCC
>JARRQQ010000076.1:0-10236 GCA_037381725.1 Sedimentisphaerales bacterium | reverse complement strand
ATCCGAGAATCTTATCGTGCCGCTGGTCAAAGACGCAATCCAGGGGTTGCCGGTTTTGCAGAAGTCGTTGCCGCCGGCCCTGGCCGACATGCTGAATGATCGCCGGCTGCCGGACTACCGCAGCCAGCTCGAGATTGGCGCGAAAACCTTCGTCCAGGAAGACCGGCGTGGAAGGATGCGGACCGAGATCGAGGTGACCAACAAGGGCCAGGAGGTCGTCACGCTCCTGGCGCTGCGTCTCGTCATTTTCGATCCGCACAATGACATCCTCGCCGAGTCCAACGAGTGGGCGGCCACACCTATCGCCGCCGACGAGGACTGGCGTGGCCCGATCCTGCCCGGTTCGACGAGGTATTTCGCCGTTTCTCACTACGGCCCATCCCCCGAGTCCGCCCTCGACGAGCTGAAGACCGAAATCGAGGTCACGGACTTCCGCGTCTGGAACGAAAAAAGAGAAGCAACCCCGGCGCCGTCCACCGACAACGCAACCCCACCCACGACGAGTCCGTCTAATCACGACCCATCGTAGTTGCCGTCCCCGACGCGCTTCCAGGGAAATCCATCCGCGTGTGCAACAGAGTTGCACACCCTACGTTCGGCTATCGATCCCATGTTTGATTCTCAAATTGCGGTTGGAGTCTGCGCCCCGGCGTCAGCCCCAATCGAAAATAGAAAAGAAGCCCCTGCCTTGGTGAAGTCCGAAGAGGGAAAATGAGCAGGGGCTTAGGCGAATGCAATCACGATCATTATTTCCGAATTTCGATTTGAGAATCGGCTTATTGCTTGGGTTCGTTCACGTCTGTGTTCTCCATGGCTTGCATGTGCTTTCTGTAGATGTCACGTATCGACTCGTCGTTGCTTAGATTGCTCCGTAGCCGCTCTCTGTCGGAAATAGGCACCAGGGCCTGAGCATCCGGGGCCACGTGCGGGGTCAGAAAGATAAGCAATTCCGTCTTGTCCTTTGTTTTGATTGTTCGCTTGAACAGGTTGCCCAGGAGCGGTATGTCGCCGAGCAGCGGCACCTTACTGACGTTATCGTGGACCTCGTCCTGCATAAGCCCGCCAATAACGATCGTCTGGCCGTCGTGGATGGCGACCTTTGTCTCAGATGAGCGCGTGGCAAAAACGGGCAAGCTGAGATTCTCCGATATCTGGACATTTTCACCCGTTGTAGATGAGATTTCGGGCCGAACCGTCATATTGACCAAGCCGTCCGGATTAATCGATGGAGTGACCTCCAGGATGATACCGATGTCGCGGTACTCCGTGGTGGTCTGTGACTGGCCGTTCGTCAGACTCTCGCCGGTGGCGTACGGCACCTGTTGGCCGACGGTAATGGTGGCCGTCTGGTTGTTGCTGGTCAGGATATAGGGCCGGGACAAGATATTGAGCTTGCCGGTTTCCTGCAATGCTCGAATGGTTACGTTCAGCGTCTTGTCGAGCACAGTCGCCGTAATGCCGCTCGTCTGCGTCGGCGGGAACCGCGTCGAGAATTCGACGTTGTTGCTGTCGCCCGCCGCGCCTCGCAGATTCCACACGGAGAACTCCGTGCCCAAATCCAAGTCGTCGCTGTGCGTGATCTCGGCAAAGAGCACTTTGATCAAGACCTGGCCGACCGGCTTGTCCAGCTCGTCAATAATGGGCCTGAGCAGCTCGTAGTTCCTCGACGAGGTCAGCACAAGCAGAGAGTTCGTGTCCGTATCGGCTTCGAGATAAGTGTCCTCGGAAAGGTCATTCGTGCCGGACTCCGTCGAGGACGATCCCTGGGCAGCGAAGGCCGTTTGCTGACCGCCTCTCTGTTGGCCCTGGAACTGCTGGCCGGTTGTACTGCCCGTTTGATTCAGTGCCTGTATCTCGGCGAAGAGGTTGTTAATAATCTCTTTGAGATTCGTGGCGTTGGCGTTCTTGAGGGCGTAGACGAAGATTTTACGCTCCTGCTCGGGATTCTCATCCAACTCTTTGATGACCTGTGTGATGATCTGTAGCGTTTCCGTCGGGCCGCTGACCACAACGGAGTTCGTGCGTGAGTCGGCCGAGGCGATAATCGCCACGTCCGAGGCACCGCCACTCTGAGTGGTTTGTTGCATGCCCGGGAATCCGCCAGGCCCGCCTCTCATGAACTGGACTTGCTGGTTCTGCCGGCCGCTGGAGCGCGTCGTTTGCGACGACGTTCGGCTTTCTCCGAAGACTTCGTTGATCAGGTCCGCCGTGTCCTGGGCGTCGGCGTACTCCAGGTGGAAGACCTTGACATCCGCCACGTTGGGTAGTTGTGTGTCCAGGTTTTTGACCACCTGGGCAACGATTTCCAACAGATTGTCCGGCCCGGTCACCACGACGGTGTTGGTCTGGCTGTCCGCCGCGGCGGCGACACGGGCCGCACTGCCCGTCTCGTCATTTTGCTGCATCTGACTGTTTGGGCCGCCGGGACCGCGAAACATCATAGGACCACCGCTCCGCTGGTTCTGGGACGAGCTCTGTTCATCGCCGAAGAGTTGGTTAATCATGTCGGCGGTGTTCATGGCGTCGGCATATCGAAGCTGGAAGATCTTGACACCGGCCACCTTGGCGGTCGTGTCTTCCAGTTGCTTAATCATTCCCTCGACAACGTCGAGAGACTCGGCCGGGCCCCGAACGACCACGGAGTTGGTCCGGTCGTCCGCGGCCGCCACGACCTGAACGTTCAGACCGCCGCCCTGGCTTTGGTCGTTACTACTATTGCCTCGTCCGCCTGGACTTCCTCGGCCACCCGGTCCACCGCCGGGTCCCCCCCTCATTCCCTGCATCATCATTTCCATCGGGCCGCGTGCGCCTTGCCGGTTGCGAGAGCTGTTGCTTTGCTCCTGTTGGAACATGGAATTGATGAGGGTGGCGGCACTGGTGGCGTCGGCGTTGATTAAACGGAAGACCCTGATCTCCGCGACCGTCGCCATGTGCGTGTCCAGCGCCTTGATAATCTGCATGATGCGTTTGATGTTGGCCGTGGTGTCAGTTATGATCAGGGCGTTGCCGTCCTCGTTGGCTTCGAGACTGGCGTATTCCGGCAACAAAGCTTTCAGGTTCTCCTTCAGCGATGTGGCGCTGACGTGACTGACGGGGATCACATAGTGAACGACGTCGTCGCTCGGGACGATCACGTCCGGGTTCTGGCCGCTGAAAACGGGAACATTCTCCGTCTTGGCCTTCTCGAGTGTCACGACCTTCAGCGTTTTGCCCATAAGGACGGTGGTCAGGCTTCTTTGCTTGAGTATGGAGTTAATTAGAGAAATCGCCTCATCCAAGGGGATCGGCTGGCGGCTAATCACGGTCATACGGCCGTCGCTGATCGGCTCATCGGAAATGATGGTGAGTCCGGCGGCGCCGGAGAGGTACTCCAGCACGGTTTGCAGAGGGGCGTCCTGGAAGTTGAGCTTGATCTTGATGCCGGTGTGGTTTGTGACGACCTCGACGGGCGCGGCCTGAGTCTCGGCTTGGTTTGGCGGTCCGGCGGTAGTCTGTTGGGCAATGGTATGGCCGGGCATCAGTACGATGACAATCGCCAGCATCGTGCCAATGATAATTGTTCTGAAAGCTTGCATTGCTATTATCTCCTTCACTTCCGAACTTTCTTTCGTTGTTTTGTCGGTGCTCTATTGCCCGAGTTGTTGTTTTCGCTGTTCCATCAGTCTCTTCAAAGTCTCCGCCTCATCTGCCGATGGGGCCGGCGTCCCGGTCGCTGCGTTTGGATCACGGGGCGACGAAGACACCGTCGACATCTGCAATAATCTGCTCATCGGAATCGTGCCCTGTCCCCCTTCCAGATCGTGCCCGATTGTCACCTGCGCCGTCTTGTCCTCCAGTTGATATTCGATCGAATCAAGCGTGAAATTCTTGACGAGGCCTCTGGCGACGCTATCTCCCGCGTGGTACTTCAGAGCCGTATTGGTCCGTGTGTCCTCGATGAACGCGATAAACGTGTCGTCTTCCTGAACAATCCCCTTGAGAACAAGATACGATTCGGGATTTCGCGTAACAACCGGTCGCGGCCTTTCCTCACGCATGCGGCGGATGGGGCCGCGCTGTCGCGAGAAGATATTGCGCTGCAGGATAATCTGGTACTTCTCCCACGAATTTTGTGCGGTGGCGACGCGCTCAGGCGCGACGGGTGGCTGAGCCTCATCGGTTGCGCTCGGGGCGGGCGCTGCGCTCTCGCCGCCCAGGCCGGATGGAGACCACAGCATAATTGCCGAAGTAAAAGCAACAGCCAATAAGGCACAGATACCTATAGAATCATGCTTGCTCGTCATTGTTCACCTCTTGCAGCGACTTGTTTTCAGAGGGCTTGTGTTCAGCGTCCAGGCATAACGCCGAAAGACGAAGCTGCAAAGACATGCTCTGGCCGGATTCACTCGAACCGAGCTGCACGTCCTTGACCTTGATGGGGAGAGGAGACGTCTCGATGTTCCAGAGGAATTGCGTCACGGCCTCAAGCGTACCCGTCCCGACAACCACAAACGTCATCTCCTTGAGCCCCTTGTCGCTGGCCACACGTTCGGGTTTAACGGAGCTGAGCGTCAGACGCGACTGCTCCGACCACTTATCAATCGCCCGGCCGACCTTGCTTTCGGCCTCCACCTCATTTCGCAAGCCCTCCAACATGGCGGCTTTCCATTGCTTTTCCAGAATCCTTCTCTTTCGGAACAGGTTCTGGGCTTCGTCGAGCTGGAGCGATAACTCGGTCTTCTGTGTCTCCATCGCCTGGAGCTTGCTGGCGACCGGCCCGATGAGAAACTTGTTCAGGACGAGGAAGCCCACGACACTAATGGCAACAACGGCCATAATTCGTTCACGTTTTGACAGCATGATTATTTCGCGCCTCGAAATTCGAAGTTGACAGCGAACTCCTTTTCCCCAAGATCGCGGCCGACGTTTCGCAAGTGAATCATCTGAACGTTGAAGAACGCCTCGTTCTGCTTGATCTTGTCCAGGACCTCATAGAAGCTTTCCTCGTCAACCGCCTTGCCAACGAGCGCCCCGCCAGCGTCTGCACTCAAGCGAAGGCTCGTCGCCCAGATGCTCGGCTCTTCCGGGAAGGTGAGGGTCAATTCTCGCAGGCAGTTGAGAAATACGGGCTCTTGGGACGTCCAGCTCGTCGCGTACGAGATGCGGTCGACGACCTGGCGGGCCGCATCGATATCGTCCTTCATCAGCTCCAGTTGCTCCGTGTAGGCGGCAATGTCCCTTCTATCGGCCTGCCAATCCGCCAACACGAGGATCAGGACCAGCAGACAGGCTGCGCCGATGATGCCGGCCCAGACGGTGACTGGAGCGCGGGAGATCTTTTTCTTGCTGAGACCGATACGCGGATTCACAAAATCAACGGATGGCTTATCCGTCCCCGTAGCGGCTATCGCTAGAGCAACCGCGGCCACGGATTGTGCCTGGTCCGCGCGATCGGATGAGCCGGTTCCTTCGGGCCACAGCCGAGTGCTGCCATCCGCGACGGTGATCTCAGGTTCCAGGAGTTGGTTGAGTCGCTCAATGGTGTTGCTTGGCAGGCCCGAACCGTCGTACGCCGTGACACGGTGCGGCGAAGAGGAATCCTGTTGTGGGGACAGCAAAACCAGCCGTTGAATCGTGGACGTCAGAAGCTCGACGTGCTCGTCAGCGGCGTTCTGGGTCGCCGCTAACGGAACGTGCTGAATGCAGCGTGGGCTGCCGTTGATCTGGGTCCAAAATTCGCAATAGGTCGGCCGGGTGTAGAGTCCGTATCGATGATCCAGACTCCCGTCCTAACGTGTCGAGGGCGTCCCGCCCTCGGATCGCGGGCAGGATGCCCGCGACACTGCGAAGCCGAGCGCCAGCGCCGAAACCGTTACTGATCGGACCCGCAGGCCCGCGCCGGCCGCCAGTTCTTTGATTTGGTCTACAATTTCCCGCCGGGCGGCCAGCAGCAGGACCTCGCTCCGTTCGGACGCGCTCGTCCGACCGCAATAGTCGAAGACCAGCTCGCTGGCATTTAGAGAGAACGCTCTCTCGGCCTGGATATTCAGCACGCCCGCCAACGCTTCCGTGCTCGCCGGCGGTACGCTAATCTCTTTCGCTACAATCCATTTTGTCGGGATTCCGATGACGGCTTGTTTTGATGAGAAATGGTTGGTTCGGAGGAATTGCCTCAGTTCTTGTCCTAAATCCTTTGCGTTGTCGGGACTCAACTTCTTTTCAAAACGCCATTGACCGGCACGTAGGACTTCCGGATGGCCGGACCGGACGCCGAGTTCGGCGACCACGATTCCGAATTCATCAATTGCGAGTCCCAACAAGCTTCGAGTGCCAAGCATTATGTCACCCAATCAATTCATGTTCATATTCAAGATCGCGTTTGTAAGCGGCTCCCCTTTTCTCAGGGCAGTCACGATCTCTTCATTCAAAGGCCAGCCGAAATGGGTCATCGACTTCCAATAGACGGTCTGCGGACTTTGTGCGCTCATGTCAAAAACCGCTTTGTAGCGCCTGTAAGCCCTCCCATTGCCCGCGATGCCGAGAATGTCCGCCGAGTATTCGAAGGAACGGGTTGTGATGTAGCTTCCTATGGCAACCGCTTTCTCCTGATCCAGCACTTCCGTCACCCATGCGATGGTATCGAGATCCTCACCGGAACTGCGACGAGATATAAGCGCCTCAGCGTCGGTCTCCTCCAATTCGGGCAGACAGAGCAATACGGCTTTGGGCGCGGTATTGACGTTGACCAGACCGGGGAAGGACTCTTCATCACTCGCGGTGAGGCGATCGATAATCTGCGAAAACTCTTCGAACTTCAGGCCCGTCGAATAGTAAAAATCCAGAACGTTGGAATAGGACGGATTTGTGGGTACGAGATTCATAATTTCCAAAGCCCGGTCCTCTTTCACCACTTCCTGCAAGGCACTTTGCAGGTCCTCTCGGCTGCTGGCGTCGTTGATGTTGATGCGTTGATTGCCATCGCTGTCCTTATTGATCTCCACGCTGTAGACCGTGACGTAGTCATAGAAGCCGGTATCCAGCCGGCCGTCGCCGTTGTCCGACGGAACGCTGAGATCGCCGTCGTTTTCGTTGTGGTCAAGGACACTGTTGAGGTTTGTGTCTTCTCCGTAGAGCAACTCTTCCGAGGCGCCTTTGACCAGAAGGATCTCATCAACGGTTTCCAGCGCTGAATTTTTGCAGTTGTAAGGCTCCGACAGAGACAGATAGTACTCGTCTTCCGCTCCACCGGGCGTGATCTCGCTGTCCTCGTCCCGCCAGTCAATGATGGACGCGGCCAGCTCGGCTGTCATGCCCGGCAGCTTCAACAGCATTTCTTCCGACGCCGAGTTGAGATTGATCTTGCCCGATTCATCCGTCAGCCCGTAATCGAGTTGCCGGTCGTCTTCCAGGTTCGACCGTAACAGCCAGAAGTACCCTTTTCCGACGCGCTTAGCCTCGTAAGGTTCACTATCCATCAGATCGGAGGTTTCGTCTTCTGAGCTGGCGGCTAGCTTTGCCATGGCGTACTGCGCGGCGCCGGCTACAACGCACTCAGCGTCGAGAGAAGCAACATGATTGGCGGAGGCGATCGCGGCCACTCGCATGGAGCGGGCGAAAACCAACGCCAGACCCGCCAGAACCAGGACCACCCAGATCGTGACAATCAAGATCGTCCCGTCCGTTCGGTGCATGCATCCAAATTGTCTGGGCGTATGCTTTCTCATCGGGTGGTTTGGCCTCCACTGGTGGTTTGCCCTTCGTTTGCTTCCGTCGAGGTAGCATCCTGGCTTTCTTCCTCGACGCCACCGCACGGTATTGCAAAAGACTGTGTCAGCCTGCGCGTTTGGGATTCTGCATTGCCACTCGTACCCTTGTATGAGACTTGAATGTCGATCTCCATCGCCAGAGGCAAGCTGTTTGCGTCTTCAGTAGAGTCCCATTCGTCCAGCCAGCCGTCTTCCGCGTCGTAGTACCGAAGATTCAGCGACTTCACGTCGCGGCAAAGAACGTGCTCCTCGGACTCGACCGTTTTGGTAGACAACAAATTCGTGGTGACCTTTCGCATGAGACAATAGCCTTCGTGGGTCTTACTGGTCTCGTCGTCGTTGTCTTCCTCCAGGAGCAGCTCGATTTTCCCGAGGCCGCCAACGAAGTCGTAGTTGCTTGAATAGATGTGCGTAGTATAAAACTCGAGACTATCTGTATTCATGCCCTTTGTGTCGTGTGAATCCGTGCCGACAAAAGCGCCGGCCAAGGTGCCCGTCGGCGGCAGAACGCCGTACGTATCCTGTTTGATCAGCTCGATGGCGTTGATGGCCAACAAGGTGGGCTCGATGGCGGCCTGAGCGATGCCCTTCGCCCTAAAACCGGTATACAACGCCGTATACAAACATGAGGCGGTGACGACCATGAGCGTCATGGCCACCAATAGCTCAAGCAGTGTGAAAGCCTTGCTGTGTTTTGGTCTACGGGCCATCTCAACTGTCCTCCGCGTAGACCAGCGTACTCAAAGTCACCGAGCGCTCCCGGCCCCGGGACTGCCACGTCACCGTCACATCAAACTGACTAACTACCGAGTCCGTCCAACTGGATACGACGGCGGTCCAGCGATAGCCCGGCCAGTCTTCGCCGAAATCACCGCTCTTTTCGCCGGTCTGCCATTGGCCCGAACAGGTCAACTCAGTCAGTTTCGAGCGTGCCAGTGACGCGGCTTCGATCTGCTTTCGTGACTGACCGCCCAGCCGGGTACACAGACCGATGTTCTGCATTGCCACGGGCATGATGATGCCCAAGAAGACCACGGTGGCAAGCAGCTCGATGAAGGTGAAGCCGCCGGTGCGGCGGCACCCCTCAACTGTTCTGATTCGATACATATTTTCCGTTGACCCGTTCACGTTCGAGTATAGAAAATGATTCCGTTACCGTGGGGCAGGTTATCTCCAGAACCAGTCCCCGCCGGTCGATCAACCGGATGGTCCCGGCCGTGACCGTCCCCTGCGGCGTAAACGCGAAGAACATCTCATTGTTATCCTTTTCCACGTCTTCCAGTTCCACCGTAATGTCGTTCGGGAAAGTGAAGACGTATCCGAACTCCGTCTTGAGTTTCTCGAAGGCCCCCGCCCGTTGCGAGGTCAGCCAGTAGGTGCGATCTTTCGTGTCGAAGTTGAGCCGGTAGGTGATCCCTTCACTAATCGCCTGAGAGCGGGCGAACTGCGTCAGGGCGAGAAGCTGTGCGGCTTCGTCATGCGTCTTGCGCGAGCCGAAAAATCCACGCAGAGACGGTGCAGCCATCGCCAGAACGGTCGAAAGGATCACCATGACCAGGATCAGCTCCAGGAGTGTGAAGCCCCTGTTGCCGCACAGTTGTCTCTTATGCGCTGTCACGTCTTTCCCCATACCGAAAGATCTCGTGTCGAGGGCGTCCCGCCCTCGAATCGCGGGCAGGATGCCCGCGACACTCAAGCTCGTCTACCGGCTTTCTTCCGACCAGTTCACGATATCATCGCCGCCGCCCTGTTTGCCATCCGGGCCATAGGAGGACAGGTCGTAACCGAACTCGTTGTACTGACCCGGGTACCTGTAGACGTAGCTATTACCCCAGGGATCCTTAGGTATCTCTTCACGCCGGAGGTAGGGCTGCTTCCACCCGTCGGAATCCGAAGTGGGTTTTTGCACCAGGGCGCGCAGACCCTCGACAGTCGTAGGGTAACGGCTCAGGTCGATCTCGAAGGCGTCTAGAGCAACCTCCAACTGGGCGATCTGCGTCTTGGCCGCGGTGAGCTTGGCCTCTTTGGAGCGGCCCGTGAGCTTGGGTAGCACGATGGCCGTCAACGTTGTCAGAATCACCAAAACCAAGAGCAGCTCGATCAAAGTGAAGCCGCTGACGCTTCGACAATGATCACGTTTCAGTTTGTTGGAATCTATCGATTTCATGCCATTTCCAAGCCTAAGAATACTTAACTGACCTTCTGAGTCTCTTCGGACTTCACTTTCCTTCTTCTTAGCGGATCAGCTCCTGCAAATTAAAGATGGGCAGCAGCATGCCAATCACGACGGTGCCGACGACGACCGCCATGAAGAAGAGCAGTGCCGGCTCGATCAGCGTGACGGTCATCTTCAAGTGGCGGTCCAGTTCCTGGTCGTACGTCGTCGCCAGGCGCGTCAGTTCCTGATCCAGCCGCCCACTTTCCTCTGCGACGGAGACCATTTCGATAACGGCGGCGGGGAACAGCGCGCGGCAGCTCTCCAGACTGCGGG
>JARRQQ010000075.1:0-10389 GCA_037381725.1 Sedimentisphaerales bacterium | reverse complement strand
GAGATGAAAGACATGGAGCCTGCGGACGGTCTAGAACGTGCCATCGAGCACTTGCATATAACGACCCGAGCCGAGGCGGACAGGCGTATCCTCGATGATGCTTTCGCCGCGCTGATGAAGCCCGCGTCCGGAGAACAATCCGGGACTACCGCGTGGGGAATACCGGCGATACGAAAAATCGTCATCCCGACGGCTGTTGCTGCGGCGATTCTGCTCGCTTTTATCTTCTTTTTCCACGCGTCGTCGCAGAAGGCTGTGACCTTCGGACAGATTCAAACCGCCCTGGCAAGGGCAGACAACGTTTGCATTTCGACGTACCGGGCGGGGGAGGCTGAGCCGTTCCGGCAAGAATGGGCGTCGAAGCCCCTCGGCGTAAAGCTGTTTAAGATCGGAAGAGGAAACCAGGCTCAATTCACCCTCCTGGACATAGTGAACGCGGCCAAGAGGACAAAGTACGTTTCGTCCGGTTATATTCAGACGGAAGCGATTTCTCAATCGGCGATAGCCGAGCTTGAAAAGTCACAATCCGAGTCTTTTGGGCTGCTTCCTTTCTCCGATGCGAACGACGTTCCTGATGACGCCCAGTGGAGCCATTTGGATGACCGCCAGGTGGCCGCGGCCGTACCCGGGGCTGACGTGTACGATCTGACTTGGGTTCCCAAGTCCGCGCCCGCCGAATCGGGGATGCACAGGCTGTGTCGGCTGTTCGTCGACGCCCGCACACGCTTACCCAAACGGGCGGAATGGTACACTAAGACGACGCCCGAGGACGAATATGGATTCGAGGTCTTCGCGGTAGTCACCTATCCAGACCAGGGCGACATTCAGACCGTTGTCCGAAGCACGTTCGGCCCGCGCCCGTCGGAGGAGCCCGAATATATCGGCACCCCCGGTGCCGACCGGTAGCATCGCCCGCCAAAGCAGCCTTTCCCTGAAGATTGAAACCGACCGCCTATTGTGGTAGAAGGAAGCGGAAGAATGAGTATAGATCATGGAAGGCCCCGATGGCGGTTCAATTCATTCTCGGTCGAAGCGGCACAGGTAAAACCCGGTATTGCATACGGGCGGTGGTCGACGCGCTGTTGGAGCCTGGCGAGCAGCCGTTGATCTTGCTCGTTCCCGAGCAGGCGAGCTACCAGGTGGAGCGGGCTATCCTGGCCGACGAGAGGATCGCCGGTTACAGCAGGCTGCACGTGCTCTCATTCGACCGGCTTCAATTCCTTTTGGCGGGGAAGAGTACCGCCAGAGCTACTCTTTCGCGCATAGGCCGGCAAATGGTCGTTCAAAGGATTCTGCGCGAGAGCGCAGACCAGCTAGGACTCTTCGGCGCGACGGCGGCTCAGCCCGGCCTGTCTGATCAAATGGCCCGGACCATCGGCGAGCTGCACTAGTACGCGAAGAGTACCGATGATATTCAACAATTGGTGGGCGAGCTGGCCAAAAACGAGCGAAATCAGTTAGCTGTCCTGAAGTTCACCGATATCAGTCTCATTTTCGACGAGTATCTGAAGTTCATCGAGGGCGACTTTCTCGATCCTGATGCGCAATTGATCCGCGCGTGCCGGGCCGTCTCGACATCGCCTCTTGCTAAGGGCGCAAAGCTATGGGTTGACGGCTTCGCGGGCTTCACGACAAGTGAGCTGGGCATCCTCGTGGAATTGCTCAAAGTGGCGGAGGAGACGCATATCGCACTCTGCCTGGACCCCTCGAAGATCAACGTGGCGAATCCACAGTTGGAAACGCTGGACGCCGCCGGGTTGTTCTATCCGACAGAACGAACGTACGGCACTCTTTTTGAGGTCGTCAAGAAGAGTAGGCTGACGATGGTTCCGCCAGTTACTTTTGAAGAGGCGGTCCGATTCTCTCACTGCCCTCAGCTTGCTCATATCGAACGTGAGCTCTTCACGCTGGAAGTGCGTCGCATCCCGGCGGCGGCCAATATTCACATCGTATCGGCTCCGGACGAGCGTGCGGAAGTCCGGTTCGTTGTCCGGCGGATACTTCAATTGGTCCGGGAAAAGGATTTTCGATATCGCGACATCGCGGTGATCGCCTCGGACATCGGTCGATACGAGCATTACATCAGGGCATATTTCGACGACTACGACGTGCCGTTCTTCATTGACAAGCGACGCCCTCTGAGCCATCACCCGGTTGTTCAGCTTGTTTCTTCGGCCCTGCGCGTCGTGACCGGCGGTTTTTCACATGGCGAAATCTTCGTTTATCTCAAAACCGACCTCGTTCCAGTAGAACGCTACGACGTGGATCTGTTAGAGAATTACTGTTTGGCCTTCGGCATATCTCCCGGCGACTGGCAGACGGATAAAGACTGGCACTTTGCAGGCGGGGAGAATGAGAAATTCGACGAGCGACGGATTAACCGAATTCGCATGAAGATCGTCCGGCCGTTGCTGGAACTCCGGGACCGGCTTTATCCGCCCGATAGCACGATGAAGGCCCTTACCGCCGAACAGCTTACTCGGGCTGTTTTTGGTTTCCTGGATGTTCTGGAAGTCCGTAAGACCGTTGGTCACTGGATTGAAGAAGCTATTGAGAGAAATGATCGGGCGACCGCCGAGGAGCATCAGCAGTTTTTCAGCCGGTTGGTGGACATATTCGACGAGCTTGTTGCTGTCTTTGCCGGCCACGCCATGACCGCGGAGGATTATCTCGCGATCATCAACTCCGCTTTTTCCCAAATGACGCTCGCCTTCATTCCCCCGACGCTGGACCAGGTTCTGATCGGCTCCATCGAGCGCAGCCGGCATCCCGATTTGAAAGCCGTCTTCCTGATCGGTGCCACGCAGAGGCAATTTCCTATCCCGCTCGTCCGGGACAGCATATTGACCGACGAGGACCGTGACGCCGCTGAGGCAGCGAATTTTTTGCTGGCGCCCGGCGCGAGTCAGAGCCTTGCCGAACGCCAGTACCTGGCCTACATCGCATTCGCCCGGCCATCAGAGTTTCTGTACGTGACGTATCCTTCGGTGGATGAGAAGGGTTCGGCTGTTCCGCGTTCTCAGTTTGTGGGTGATCTCGAATCGTTATTCGATGATCTCAACGAAGAATCCGTGACGGACAAGCCGATTCAGATCGAACAGGTCCATGATGAGATGGAGCTTGCAGACGTACTTTGCAGTCGGCTCGGCAAAGACAACCTCGCGCCACACGCCTCCGACGAAAGTCAGGACAGCGGGTTGCTGAACGAGATGTGCTCCGATGGGCGACTCTCAAAATTGGGCTTTCACATTCGCGCCGCTCTAGATTATGACAACCACGCCCGGTTGGATGCAAACGTGGTGGAGGAGCTTTTCAGTCGGCGGATACGAAGCTCGGCAACGCGATTGAGCGCGTTTGCCGCCTGTCCCTATCAGTACTTTGCCCGATATGCGCTCGAATTGAGAGAGCGTGAGGAATTCAAGTTTGAGCCGCTGGATTTGGGCTCTTTCTATCATCGCGTTCTGGATGCTTTGGTGAAGCGGCTTAACGCGGAAGAAAGAGACTTTGCGACCATTGACGATGGTGAGCTTCTGACTCTCCTTCGCGAAGTAATAGTGAAGATTGTCCGGGAAGACTCCTTCATATCGAATTTCGTCAGCCGGCGCGGCTATAATGAGTTTATCATTCATTCCGCCGGTGAGATTCTTGAAGATTGTGTTTTGGCGATTGCCCAGATGACGCGAGCGGGCAGTTTCAGGCCAAAGCTGTCTGAAGTAGTGTTCGGACAGGTCAAAGATGCGCGTCAGACGCTCGGCACCTTTGAGTTCACGTTAGGAGGGAATCGCGTTCTGTCCCTGGACGGCAAGATCGACCGGTTGGACGTTGCACATGTTGACGGTAGGGAAGTTGTGGTTGTCTTCGACTACAAGCGGCGAGACACCTCTTTCAACTGGTCGAAGTTCTACCACGGTCTGGACATGCAGCTTCCGATTTATATGTTAGCCGTTCGCGGGACACTTGGCGCAAAGATAGACAAGGTAGCGGGAGCTTTCTACGTGCCGATTGAAGTCAGCCCGAAAAGAGCCACGCTCCTCGAAGCGGCGGATGAAACTGGCCGGTTTAGCCGCAAGGCCAAAGGGATCTTCAACGGGAATTTCTTCCGGCAGCTTGATCGAACGGACAGCAATACGTTTTACAACTTTTTCGTGACGAAAAAGGGCGACCAGTACGGCCAGCCTCGTTGGAGCGGAGCATTGAGGCCGGCGGTGTTTGAACGGGTCCTTCGATTTGCCGAGGAAAGGATCGTGCAATTAGCCGAGCAGATCGTGTCCGGCGAAATCGGCGTCAAGCCGTATCGTTTGAATCAGGCCTCGCCCTGCACGTATTGTCCGTATAAGTCCGTTTGCCGAGTCGATTGGCAGATCAATGACTTTAATTTCCTGGAATCCCTGAACAAGGCCCAGGTCCTTGACAAAATAGGGGCCGGCGATGGCTGAGAAAAAGATTCAATGGACCGATCAGCAAAAGCGGGCGATTGACGCTCGCGGACGCGACGTTCTGGTGACCGCCTCAGCCGGGACGGGCAAGACCGCCGTCCTTTCGGGCCGGTGCGTCAGCATCGTATCGGACAAAGTAATATGTCCCGACGTTCGCAGTGTACTCGTATTGACTTTCACCGAAGCCGCCGCCGAGCAGATGCGCTCGCGAATCGCCGAGCGGCTCAGAGGGGTGTTTTTGGAAAGGCGAGACAGTCATCTTCGCCGCCAGCTCATGCTGCTCCAGGGCGCCGATATCAGCACCATACATTCCTTTTGCAGGCGGCTCGTCGCGGAGCATTTCTACCAGCTCGATCTGGACCCGACGTTCAGCGTCATTGACGGCGACGAGCAGAGGCTGCTCAAGGCGGAGGTTCTCGAAAAAGACATTGACTGGGCCTGGCAGCAGGATGACATCCGGGCGGCTCTCGAAAAGCTTCTGTATCGGCGAGACTTGTGGACGAGCGATGGCTTTCTCAGGAAGATCGTCGAGGTGAGTGATTTTCTGGATGGCGTCATCTCGAAGGAGGACTGGTACGAGAGAGCAGCCCACCTTGCACGAATTGCCAATCCGTTAGCTTCCGGGCTCGGGGACAAGCAGAAACAAATCGTCGCCCAGAGGCTGCAAAGTATTCTGAGCCAGCTTGATCACGCGCGGAGGCTCTGCAAGAGCGAAGGCGGCGATTCCGGCTGGGAGGACAAATTTCAGAAGAGTCACGTCGAGCCTGTCGAGCGGTGCATTGAGATGCTGAAGGCAGGCGATTGGGACAAGACCGCCCAGGCAATACGACATTTCAGCAAGCCCACGACGTACAAGCCCAAGGGTATCGTCGAGCCGGTCGCCGCACTCGTTCAGCATGTCGCCCGAAAGGCTGTCGATTCGTTTGCGGGGCTTTCTCAGCTTGCCATTATCAATCCGGACTACTTGAACAGGCTCGGCGACTCGGTCGAATTGCAGACGATGGTCCTCGTCGGGCTTGTCAAAAGATTTGACGAGCTTTACAGTCAGGCCAAGCTGGCGGTCAATTGTCTGGATTTTGCCGATCTCGAGCACTATGCTCTGAGACTCTTGACGAGCGGGGATTCCTCGAAAAACGAGCCTTCGCAGACGGCCCTGATACTGCGGCAAAGGTACAGGCATATTTTCGTTGACGAATACCAGGACATCAACGCCGTCCAGCAGCGAATCATCGAGATGTTGGGTTCCGGCGACAATGTTTTAGGGGTTGGTGACAGCAAGCAAAGCATCTATGCCTTTCGCGGGGCGCAGCCGGACATCTTCCTCGACCAGGTGAGGCTTGCCTCGCTTGTTCCGGAGACCGCCACGGGCGGACTGCGTGTTGACCTGAACGTGAATTTCCGCTCGGCCAAGGGAATCCTCGATTTCGTCAATGAAATATTTTCTCGCATCATGACGGCCTCTTTCTCGAAGATCGACTACGACGAATCGGCCATGCTGAATCCGGGGCTTATCGAGGAGCAAGAATTACAAACGCCGAGCGGGGACGAGAGTATTATCGAGTTGCACATTCTCGACGAAGAGACAGCAGAGAGCGACCAGGTAGGGGAAGACACGCAAAGTGAGACGAGCCTCGTGACCGCTCGCAGGCGTCAGGCGGCTTTCATCGCCCAGCGTATTCGGCAAATGGTCGGAGCCGATACGTCGAAGGCGGAGTTCCAAATCTACGACAAAGAGCAAGGGCGTCTGCGGGACGTCGAGTATCGTGACATTGTGGTGCTCATGCGTTCGTTAGCCAAGAAGGCCAACGATTACGTGGAGATATTCCGGCTGGGTGGCGTACCCGTAAGTTGCCAGGCCACGGCCGGCTATTTCGAGACCACGGAAATCACCGACATGCTGTGCTTGTTGAAGGTTCTGGACAATCCTCAGCGTGACATCGAGCTGGCCGCCGTGTTGAGAAGCCCGTTTTTCAAAGTGTGCGACACTGAGCTGGCCAGAATTAAGATACCCAAGCGAATGGATTCATCGCGGAAGACCTACTATGACCGGGTACTTGGATACAGTCGGTCCGGCGGCGACGAGTTAGCGGCCAAGCTCACGGCGGTGCTGGACCGCATCGAGTCTTGGCGGACGCAGGCCCGGCGCGGGAGCATAGCGGATTTAATCTGGCAGATTTACCGCCAAACGGGCTTACTGTCCTTTGTTTCCGCTCTGCCGAACGGCCAAGCCCGCCGGGCCAATCTCCTCAAGCTGCACGAGAGGGCCATCCAGTTCGAAGGTTTTGCCACCAGCGCCGGCACCCCTTCGCTGAGGCGTTTTGTCGAGTTCATTGAGAAGCTCCAGGCGACGGGACAGGATTGGGCGCCCGCCGAGCCACAAGCCTCGGTGGGCAACGCCGTCCGGATTTTGAGCGTGCACAAGAGCAAAGGGCTTGAGTTTCCCGTCGTTTTCTTGGCGGAGCTGGACAGCGCGTTCAATATGAGAGACATCCAGACGGATTGCTTGGCGGACGCGGACGATACGCTCGGATTGCAGATTATCGACCGTTCGTCGAACAGCAAGATCAGCTCGCTGGCACACGAGGTGATCGCCGAGCAGAAGAAATCGACGAACCTGGCCGAAGAGATGCGTATCCTTTACGTCGCGACAACGCGTGCCAAGGATCGACTGATTCTGACGGCTTCGGCCAAGCAAGGCAAATGCAGACGGATTCTTCAAATGGGTCTCTTCCTGGGTGGCGGGCCGATCCCCGACTGGCAGCTTCGCGCCTGCCGCAGCCCTCTCGAATGGATTCTATACGCACTTTCCAACCGAAAGGCCTTGCATGACGTGTTTGAGACGGGTTTGGCGGATCGGGCGACCAGCGACGGTCTCTTCAAGGTTCAACTGCATACCGAATCCGATTTGAAGAAGCTCTCCGAGTTCGCCCTTGGATTGAAGTCCGCCAAGTCAAGACAACGTTCAACCAATTTAGGGTCTTCGCGCACCAAGGGCACGGAGTCGCAATTGCTTGTGCAGATAAAGGAGTCTTTATCCTGGCGGTATCGATCTAGCGAGACCTCAAGCCTGCCGGCGAAAAGTTCGGTAACGCAGTTGACCCACGCGCACGATGAATTTGTGAGGTTCGACTATTCCCGGGCTCTGGAACGTCTGCCAAACGCGGTAATGACGACCGAGCCGGATTCGGAGAAACCCGTCGAGGCTCGGCTCATTGGTACGGCCGCACATCTCGTGATCTCTGAGCTTGATCTGACAAGGCGGGTGACTTTGGAGACGATTGAAGAAGTGAAAGAAAGACTCTCGTCGGAAAACGCCATCGCCCCGGGTGTAGCCGCACGCATCGACACCGATTCGATCCTTGACTTCTTCCAGAGTGAACAAGGCCGATTGGCACTTGATCCGGCCAATTCAGTCTGGCGGGAATGGCCCTTTACCTTTGCCTTGCCTGTGTCCGAGTGGGAGGCTCTGGTGCCGCGAGACACCAAGTCCGAGATGCGAGAGACGATTGTCGTTCAGGGCATAATTGATATGTTGATAACGACCTCGCGTGGGCTGGACATCGTAGATTTCAAGAAGGATAAATTCACGGCCGAACAGGTCGTCGAACGTGCGGGACTCTATCGTGCGCAATTAGCACTCTACGGACGAGCGGCGTCGGCCATCCTCCGATTTCAGACCGTTGCCAAGTGGCTCTATTTTCTAACTCCCGGTCGCGCAGTCGAGGTCTAAATGCCATGAGAGTATCCCAATTCGGTGAGAGAATGGCAAAGACGTCCGGCATTGGCCGGCTTATGGAGGATTTGGGCGAGGCCCTTTCGGCCGGGGGGGACGTTCTGATGCTGGGCGGAGGAAATCCCGCGCACATACCCGAAGTTGAGGAGTCGTTTCGGAACAGCATGACGAAGCTTCTGCGCGATGGTCGCGAGTTCGAACGGACTATTGGAGACTATGACCCGCCCGTCGGCAACAGGGAGTTTATCGAAGCGATTGTCCCTCTGCTTCGAAAGGAGCTTGGCTGGGACATACAACCGAAGAACGTCGCCCTGACAAACGGCAGTCAGACGGCGTTCTTTACCTTGTTGAATATCTTCGCCGGACCTTATGCGGATGGTATCAATAAGAAGATATTGTTTCCGCTTGCTCCGGAATATATCGGATATAGTGACGTTGGTTTGACGGACGATCTGTTTGTTGCCCAGAAACCCCAAATCAGGCACATGGACGATCATATCTTCAAGTACTTCGTTGATTTTAGTCGGCTTGACGTTACCGATGAGATTGGCGCTATTTGTGTGTCCAGGCCGACAAACCCAACAGGCAACGTCTTGACGGATGCGGAGATCGAAAGACTAAGCGAGCTCGCCCGTGTACATGATATTCCCTTGATTGTGGACAGCGCGTATGGAATGCCGTTTCCAAGTATCATCTATACGGAAGCGCGGGCGACTTGGAACGAGCACACGATTTTTTGTATGAGTCTTTCCAAACTTGGCTTGCCGGCCGTACGGACGGGGATTGTCATCGCTGCCGAGGAGGTCATCGCGATGGTTTCCAAAATGAATGCGGTGATGAGCCTCGCGCCCGGCAGCGTGGGAGCCGCTCTCGCTATGGACTTGGTCAGAAGTGGTGAAATCATTACGCTGAGCCAAAAAGTCATCAAGCCGTTTTACGAGAAGAGGGCACGTGCCGCCTTGGAGTACGTGATGAGGGAGTTTCACGGGATCGAATGTCACGTGCACAAACCCGAAGGCGCGTTCTTTTTGTGGCTCTGGTTTCCTGAGCTTCCCATTACGTGCCTGGAGCTTTATCAGCGGCTGAAAGACAGGGGCGTCCTGGTCGTCCCCGGCCACTATTTCTACCCTGGACTCAGGGAAACATGGCGGCACAAGGACGAATGTATTCGTGTCAACTATTCACAAGATCCGCAGACTCTTGTCGCCGCCATTAAGATTATCGCAGAAGAAGTGAGAAACGCCCACGCGGCTTATTGAGAGCTGCTCAATCTCTAAAATGAGTATTGTTGATATGCTGTCCATCGGATGTCGTCCGCTTGCTTTTTTCCCTTGAAGAGATTCGACCTCAATAATCTCAGTGGCACGTATTACCACTGATCTTCATTGTAAATCTTGCCGTCCGGACCGTAATGACGGAACGTAATGGTGGGCTGTCCGTTGGTCCGTTTCACTGTGACCGCCAGGAATCCCCCCTTGATCCGCAGATATTTCTGCATGGGTTTTCTCATGGACATACTGTAGCCCCCGGCGTGAATATCCGAGCTTGGCCCGCAGCCATATTCGCGCACGCCCGTTTTCGGATCCACAGAAACATACTGCCAGTGTCGGTCTCCGTTTATGACGCACATGTTCTTTTGACTGGCGATGAATTCCCTGATCTGGCTGCCTTCGTACGTGAATCCCTTGTTCGCGTAGCTATCGTTCTTGTTGGCGCGATCGGGGCCGACAATCGGCGTCGGGCTGATGAGAATGCGGAACGTGGCGTCGGATTTTTTCACGGTATCGAAGAACCATTGCTTCTGTTCCTTGCCCCAGATTGTCTTCCCTGGTCCGTCCGGCATCTTGTTCGGGCTGCGAAAATCCCTTCCCTCGACGATCCAAATCTGGAGGTCCCGGCCCCAGCGAATGGTCCGGTACGTCTTTTCACCCATCGGGACCTGCTCCCGGAAGATGGCGAGCCCTTGCTCCCACGTCAGTTGCCCGTACTTCTGTCCCGGCCAGCAGTCGTTCTTGAGTGTATCGTGGTCGTCCTTGATGAAATAGCTGGTCGTGCCCTCGTGGAAAGCCCGCTGAAAGGGCATCGCATAAATCCGGTTCCACTTAAAGCGAGCTAGCTCCTTATTCTTGGCGTAGGGCCGAGGTCGGTCGTAGTATTCGATGTCACCCGTATGGACAAAGAAATCCGGCTTGAGCTTCCGCATCACGTCATAGATTTTAT